>CAXEIY010000300.1:0-3256 GCA_963996245.1 uncultured Planctomycetia bacterium
CAACACCCGCATTCTGGGTAACTCATCAGTAACAATCAGCGAACTGGGCATGGGTGGAGCTCCCTTTGGAGATCTGTTTGATTCTCTTTCTGAACAAGCCGTTCAGGACACTCTGCAAAAAGCATGGGAGATCGGCATCCGATATTTTGACACCGCCCCTTATTACGGTTATGGCAAGAGTGAACATCGGATAGGCACTTTTCTACGACAACAGAATCGCGGTGACTTTACCCTTTCAAGCAAAGCAGGCAGAGTGCTCCGTGCCACCCATGACCTGGAACATTTTGACGGTGGCTTTTGGAAGGGAGGCCTGCCGTTCGACATAGAATTCGACTACAGCTATGATGGCATTATGCGGTCCTACGAAGACTCACTGCAACGGCTCAGCCTACCATCCCTTGACTTGCTTATCATTCACGACCTGGATTTTCTTTTCCATAAAACCGAAGCTCGCATACAGGCGTATTTATCCGAATTATCCACCAGTGGCTGGCGTGCGTTGGAACAGCTGAAACGCCACGGCCTCATTCGTGGTGTCGGAGCCGGCATTAATCAGGCAGAGATGATCCCGCGTTTTCTGGACATGGTCGATCTCGACTTTTTTCTCGTTGCGATGCCCTATACCCTGTTGGATCAATCCGTACTCGATCACGAGTTTCCTCTTTGCGCTGAACACAATATAGGAATCGTAATTGGCGCCGTCTTTGCTTCAGGCATCCTCGCCACCGGTTCGGTTGCAGGCGCACGATATGCCTACGAAACCGCCACTCCTGATATTCTTGCCAAAACCAAAAAGATTGAGACTGTGTGTAATCGCCACGCCGTTCCACTACCCGCTGCGGCTATGCAATTTCCGCTCGCACACCCCTTGGTAGCCAGCATTATTCCTGGCGCCCTTTCCCCGGAACAGATCTCCATGAATGCAGACCTGTTTCATTACCCTATTCCTTCGGAGTTCTGGACTGAACTTAAGGAACATCGCCTCCTTCACGAGAATGCCCCCGTTCCTGGCTCCTGATAACCCTCAATCCATCATCCTGTGTCCTCGTCATTCTCACACCGTATCTCACCGAACCATGTCTCGAAAAACAGCACGCGAAAAACTCCATACTCCGTCACAATTACCGAAACAAAAACCCGCCCCCGCTATCTTGGACGGAGGCACCCTGGTCATCCTTCATCCATTGAATATTCAAAAACGCTTGCAGTCTATTTCTACCATCTCACTTAACACACTGGACGAAACACGACAGAGTCTCGCCCAACAACACCGGGTTGACATCGCCACCCCATGACCACGGGGTTGTTTGTACGCCTGATGGCTGAAGCATCGAGAAAAGAAGAGATGGCAACCGGAGAGTCTGTCCAACCCCTTATTGGTGCACACTAAAGCTCAATGGGGAACTCCACTCTAAATTCCCTGGCGGAATCGCCGCGCACAAGGCCCTTTTGAATAAGGAAGGACATCACCCTTTTTATCGTGGAAAACGAGCTTTTGTGGACTACTTTGACCAGGTGCTCGACACACTGCAATTGCCTTAAGCAGATATCGGCCATCCGAATTCGCAGCAGACACTTTTTCAAAAAGTCTGCGCCTGCACCACTACGTAAACCTGAACTTGTTTAGATAATCTCGCTTATCGGTGCATGATCAACCAGGTACTGTGGTCGACCGTTAAGATCGGGTAGCGTAAAGCTACGAACATCAATACCCATCAGCTGATACAAGGTCGCCAACACTTCCCTGTAGTTAACCGGCCGGTCTTTGGGTACCTCGCCAAGACGATTGGTGGACCCGATAACCTGTCCCGTACGCATACCTCCACCCATCATCAGTCCACCTGCTACCGGTGGCCAATGATCCCGCCCGCCATTCTTATTAATGCGGGGTGTGCGACCAAACTCTCCCCAGACAACTACGGCAACATCGTCCAGCATACCCTGTTCTTCCAGATCATCTAAAAGAGCCGTAATTCCGATATCGAGCATCGGGAGTGAAAGTCTCGCCTCTGGGAAATTGTCAAAATGCCAGTCCCAGTTGTAATCTCCCTTCATCATCCGACCAAGGGGATAGCGACTGACAGTCAGCGTAACACAACGAGCCCCAGCCTGAACCAGACGCTTGGCAAGCAAAAGGTTCTGGAAATGTTTCGCTCCTCCCCGTTGTGGCGCGCCCTCTGGAATTCCGTAGCGTTTCCGGACAGCAGGCGATTCTCTTTCGAGGTCAAGTGCCTGCATCAAATGATTGGAAGTCATAACTTCAAACGCCTGACGAGTGAACGTATCCACTCCATCAATTACACCCGAGGTATCCACGCGTTCACGAAAACGGTCAAAACTTTCCAGTAACGATTTGCGATCTCCCAGTCTGTCGAGACTGATTCCATTAAGTACAAAATTTGATCGGTCAACTTCGTTAGGTTCAAAAGCAGAGTGAGCGGATCCGAGGTATCCAGCCTGACCGATCGGAGCTCGTGTCAGATCGACAGAACCTTTCCTGCTTAAGCTGATCGAAGGTGGTAATCCTTTGTTTTTAGCACCATGAACACGTGACAAGACTGCACCGATTGATGGCCAGCCACCGGGTGGGTAACCCGCGATGGGCGGTGAATCCCCTTGCTGAGGGTGGCTGTCCCAGCCGGTCACACAGACGTGCATATTATGATCTTCACGTGCACCAACGAGCGATCGCAGCACCACAAATTTGTCCATTCTCGCTGCCATGCGAGGCAACAGCTCACAAATTTCAATCCCGGGTACATTCGTGGCGATGGGATCAAATTCGCCTCGTATTTCTCGTGGCGCATTGGGTTTAAGATCGTACATATCCTGGTGAGGGGGACCGCCAGGAAGTAAAACCATGATGACGGACTTTTTGCTGCTAACCACACCGGACAAGGATTCGGCGCGAAGAATGTTGGGCAGCGACATAGCGCCCATCGAGAGGCCACCTATGGATAAGAACCCTCGTCGCGACAGCCCATCACAGAACCGATTACCGGGACCGGCAATAGTTAACATTAAAAGATACCCCTTCTGCAGGAGAGATGTCCTTAGAATATTTCTGGTTTCAGGTGTGTCCTTCTAACCAGTGCTTTCTGTTAACACAGGTACACCCAAAGGTTAACGTAAGACGCTAAGAAGGGTCAAGCAATAAGGCCCTTCATTCTCGTTACGATGATTCAGCGGACACATCAAATCCTGCAGGCGATGGGTGTAGCCGTTGCGCCTTATTGCCCCGACTTCAGAGTCCGGG
>CAXEIY010000301.1:0-5519 GCA_963996245.1 uncultured Planctomycetia bacterium
AGCGACTACACGGAGAAGTGGCTTGATCTCCCCAAGAAAACGCCAAAGCCTCCGGCAGTCTTCAGCGTCAACTGGTTCCGCCGCGATGAAGACAGCAACTTTATCTGGGACGGCTTCGGTGCAAACTACCGGGTCCTCGACGCCGCCGTCCGCCAGCTGGAGGGCAAGGACACGTGGGTGGAGACCCCCATCGGCCTGGTCCCCAAGCCCGAACATATTGACATCAGCGGCCTCAAGTACACCACGACCACCGAGCAGCTGGCCGAGATCCTCGTCCCCGACAAAGAGGCCCTTCAACAGGAGGTCGCCAACCGCGAAGGCTGGCTGAACGAGCTCGAGAACGGATTGGAGAAGGGCAGCGAGAGTCGCGGCGCCCCCAAGAAGCTCCCCCAGGCCATCTGGGACGAACACGAGGCCTTCAAAAGTCGCGTCGATGAATACTGCGAATAGGAGCCCCGCTTAGAAGACTGCTCTCATAGCTGATTGGGATGGCACAGAAATGAGCGTAACAGAACCCGAAACGACGTTCTGCGCCTGTTTCGGTGCCGCATTCCAAGAGACGGCTGCACAACTCGTTGGGTTATTTGCAGAAAATTTTAAACGCTATGTAGACGATGCTTCTGGAAAAGTCTTGGCAGCCGATCCACAAATTTGAGCAGACCCTAGAAAAATTTGTGGAATATCTGCAAGAGGAACCTTGCCGGCCAAACTCACCAGGAAAGAACGGTCCTTTTTAACAAGAGACCGGGACCAAAGATTCAGCCCTCCAGAATAAGGCTCACCGTGCAGGTGCAACCCGTTCGTTGGTCTTATAGCACTCGCGGTATAAAAACATGACCGTAAGGGACGGCAACCACCGCCCCATCTCATTATTTAATATAACCGGTTAGATCCGCACACTCACCATTGGGTACCCAACCTTCCAATCTGTTCTACTTTCTTACGGCAACATGGCCTCCCTGTTGCATAGATACCGTCACAACGACGCCCCTTCCATCGATTGGCTCGTATGTGTTCCATCCGAAACACCGTTTGTGTGGTTGCATAATCGTCATAACAGTAACAACCGTTCCGTCGATTGTCAGGTTTCGGGCGAATGGGAACAATCCTTTCAAAACTCGACGACCGGTGTTCAAAACAGGTGCTAGAATATCTTTAGTGTAAGGAAACTATCTCTTGGGTGTGTAACCCTACGACGCAAGGAAGCGGGAATTCGATGAAAGTCTTTAAAATGCGTGATCGAAGAGATAACTCCCAATGGGCTTCTTGCAACGGTTCTTCCGAACAACATCAAACAGTAACCAGAAAACAACGCGCCCCAGCAGCTTTGAACACGCCAGTGACAGCGAACTGGAAGAACATCTCGAAGTTGCACGCTATGGCAATTTCGAACTGACTGACGCGATCCGACCATCGTATGATCTGACCGTGATCCCAAGCGAAGGATATCGGAATGACACATACTATGATGAAGTAAACCGAGAACATGTTCCGGTTTTACTGGCCGCAGCGTCAAAAGAAAAACTTTTTGACCTCTTTCTGGAATTGTTGAACCCGCTGGGTGACCAGGTTGACCTCGTCCTGGAAACAAGTCACTGTCAGGACCAACATCAGGACCTGTACCGGGAACATATTGATTTGCCTGTGGCCAAAAGTGTCCTTTACGATTATGAGGACATGCTTCTGAATGACGGTTGCTCCGGTATTGCAGTCTTGAACCCTGAAATCCCTCAGGAAGTTCAATTTGATGAACACAAATTATTGATCATTTACGGGAAAGAACTCGAAGAATTTGAATTCCTGCTGCAGGAACAGGGACTGAAGAGGAATGATCAAATGAAGTTCATCACAGAAGCAGAACATGTCCACTCTTCTAGTGAGAAGCATCGAGATCAGTTCGAGCAACTACGGATGATTCTCGGAGTTGAGGACGAAAGCGGGCTGAACGCACGGGAAGAAGACGACGAACTTTTCGCATAATACCTTCAGGCCCCCCCTGTCGAGCCTTAAAAACTACACCTTTTCGTTGACTAAGCACCGTATTTTTCCAGCCGTCCCGCATGCGCTAAAGCCAGCGTTAGTAAATATTTTGCCGGGAACTGCCCCAGCCCCCCGGACAGACAGGTCGCTTCCTCAAATCGGGATACCTGATCAGGCCGACAGTTGGGGGACACGAGCAAAGTTGGAACCGGATGCCAACTGTGACTTCTCAGCAAACTTGGTGTACTGTGGTCGCCCGTAACGATCAACACTTGAGGATCTGTCTTCATCAAATCGGGAATTACGGAGTCAAGTTCTTCAATCCGACTCACTTTCTCACTGAAATTTCCATCTTCTCCCGTACTATCAGTGTACTTGTAATGGAGGAAAAAGAAATCATAGTCGTCCCAGTGTGTCTGGATAGACTGCACCTGTTCGGTTAATGTTTTTCCCGCCTCTTCCACAGTCATACCTACCAGACGCGCTAACCCTCGGTACATCGGGTACACAGCAAACGCTCCTGATCGCAGACCATAAACTTCACTCATTTCCGGAATTTCCGGATAACGTGAAAACCCACGCAACGTCACCATATTTGCCGGATACTCTTCTTTTAAAAGTTCTTCTGCTTGCTGCAAAAAAGACGCTACGACTTCTGCTGCATATTGCGATGAAGGGTCACCGGCTTGCGGAGACAAGGGTGCCGCTCCCGTTGCCTGCGGATCGGTATCACTGATTCCATCATTCAGCCCTTCACCTCGAAATACCACTACGAAACGATGTTCTCTCACGGGTTCGACAAATAATCTAACGTCTCTCAATTCTATCTGGCTCAGTTTCCCGCACAGCCGAACACACAACTCGTTCGCGATTCGCCCAGCACGGCGATCCGTAATCAGCCCATCTTGATCCAAAGTGCAAAAGTTTCCACGAACGGCAAGATCCTCCGGACCCACTTGAAAATCAATACCTAAGGCTTCCAGCACTCCACGACCGATGTCATATTGCAGAGGGTCATATCCAAACAATCCCAAATGTCCTGGCCCACTTCCAGGAGTGATTCCCGGAAGAACGGGTATCGACAACCCTGTAACCCCTCTGTCTGCCAGATCATCAAGGTGTGGCGTCGCGGCGGTTTCCAATTCTGTTTTCCCACCGGGTTCAATTGGAAGACCACCTAAACCATCGGCTACTACAAGTACAATCTTGTTATCACTCTTGCGCTTCAGTTTTCTTGTAAGAGTATGTAAATCCATAATCGGCAACCATTTCCTCTTTTATCGTCAGAACAATCACTGAAAAACTTATGGCAATGTAACGGTGAACCATTCATGAAACCAGATAAGTTTTTTTCTGGCCGAACTCCTGATCGCACGTGTAGCAGCCAGACAGAGTCCGTTCCTGTCCCTCGGAATTGCATGCAATAAATCCTGCTTCCATCCTGTACGATGCGACCGGTGTTTTCCGATTTACGGTTTCTGGTAACAATAGATCCCAGTTGGTCGTTTCGATGTCCGGTTGTGGATCCGTACTGGTTCCGCGTTTCCAACCGGATTGATACATCCGGTACTACCCTATCGCAAAACCGTCAAAACATAATCCGGTGTTCCGATTTTTCTGGAGGAAACAATCCTTTGGACCATTCTTCAGCATCTCCCCTATCCGAAAATCCAATTCAATATTCGAGTTCCGGTACAGCCTGTTTATTGCCAGAAAAAGAAATTACCGCTCTTCGTCCCGCATTGTACAACATCCGCCAACTGATTGCGGAACGCGATATCCCGTTATTTCTCAGTGCATCTTCACATGATGTTCCAGACGATATGCAACCGCTCGATTGCGGATTTATCCATCTTCCAGATCAGCTTCTCCAAGACTACCGGAAGCACGGGGAAACAAGTGAGCTGGGAAAACTACTCCAGATTGCAACACGAGTTCGTAACCAGGTAGACCATGTTATTTTTCTAGGTATAGGTGGATCGTACATTGGCGCGCAAGCACTGTTCGATGCACTTTTAAATCCGTTCCACAACGAACTTTCCCGGTCGGAGCGTAGCGAACTTTCTCGTGATCGGGGTGGTCCGATTCCAAAGTTTTACTTTGAAGGCAACGGGATTGACAACGATTCCCTTACACTCCTGATACAGCGAATACAGACCCAGTGCCAAAACCCCGATACACCGGAACAACGCTGGGGCCTTGTTGTCACCAGTAAATCGGGATCGACCATTGAAACAGCTGCGGCATTCGAAATTTTTCTCAGACTGGCCGAATCATACTACCTGAATCAAAAAGACCTGCTCAAAGATGTTGTGATTCCAATCACGGGACCAGACGGATACCTACGTGAACTGTCCCAAGATCGCAATTTCCGTCATGTTTTCACGATTCCCAATGGTGTAGGCGGACGTTTTTCTATTCTCAGCGCTGCAGGCCTTTTCCCTGCCGCACTCATGGGACTGGATATCATCGCCTTGTTAGAAGGCGCCGCTTCCATGAATCAACGATTCCAACAAGAACCGCTGAGTAACAATCCACCTCTTCAGCATGCCGGAGTCGGTTTCCTGCTTGAAAAGCAACACCACATTACAACACGAGTACTTGCCGTTTGGTCTAAAACCCTGGAATCACTAGGCTGGTGGTACGATCAACTCCTTTCCGAAAGTCTTGGTAAACAACACCATTATGGATCCACTCCGATTACCATCGTTCACACACGTGATCTCCACAGCCGTGGACAGCAACACCAACAGGGCCGACGTGACAAATTGATTACCAATCTCATTTCACAAAACATACGGGAAACGGAGCAGTACTGTCATCATATCCCTGGGACACCCTTGACAGAGAAAACATCACTGTCTGATCTGAGACAAGCCGCAATACGGGGAACCAATCAGGCTTACTATGAAGATCAACGTCCCACCGCAGATCTGATGATCCCCGAAATATCGGAGCATACGCTCGGACAACTTTTACAAATGTTGATGTTATCCACGGTTATCGAAGGGCGTCTCCAAGGCATTAATCCCTATGGTCAACCCGGGGTTGAAAACTACAAACGGCACATGCGAGATTCTCTACGTAAAGAAAGCACGTAAGAGACCACTGGTCAGCGGAGCAAGAAACACGGAACGATACGAACGGATTTAGCGACACGATGCAACCATTGGTAAACATTATCTTCCTATGAATGAAGGCCATACTTCCTCCCATATGCCCGGACAGGTTGTGAAAAAACTCGATCGTGGATCAAGGGCCGGCCCTTCTCACACGAACCTGTACACGATTACATAAGGGAGGATCTATCTCGAATCCCTGTTCCAGAATAAAATGTTACTATCGGTTATTGCTACCCTGCCAACTTCCTACTGGTCATCGATATCACCGTTGAAATTATCGATTGCCACAACTATGCTGTCACATCACAACCTGATGATGGTCCAAGTCGTTTCAGATCTGACCGCATTTCATTTCTATGCCGGAGTGGCGGAATTGGCAGACGCGCTAGGTTGAGGGCCTAGTGGGCATTTTTGCCC
>CAXEIY010000302.1:0-20587 GCA_963996245.1 uncultured Planctomycetia bacterium
AAGAAAACAATCAACGCGTTTTCATTGATTTCACGGGAAAGGACTGCATCGAGTGTAAATACATGGAAACCCGAATGGCCCGTCGATGGCCCCGAGTACGCCAGCAGCTGGAAAATCTGGTTCTTGCCAAACTCTACACAGACCGCCGCACCGACCAGGACAATGCGAACAAAGAATTACTTTTGAAACGTTTTGAGTCGGCCGGCCCCCCCTTTTACGCTATTCTGAGTTCCAATGGCGAAACACTGGCAGAATTCTCCGGTGGTACACGGCAGGAAGAGGAGTTTCTCGCATTCATTAACAAGGCTGTAAACCCCTGAGCTACTCCTGACCGGGCCTCGGCCCGCTGAGCGACCTGACAATCACCTCTGACAAGCGAGTCATGGAAGATGAGCATCATACCGATTCGAGATTATCTGGTATATTTATTGGTTCGATCATTGGTATGCATCATTCAGATACTGAGCATGCGTCAATGTCGTCGGATAGCATCCTGGACTGCGTCACTGGCATTTCATTTCGATCATCGGCACCGCAACGTCGCCTTGGAAAATCTGGAACGCGCTTTTCCTAACCAGTATTCCCCCAAACAGCTTCATCAGTTTGTGTGGAACATCTACTATCACTTTGCAGTCATGATCATAGAAATTGCCCATATTCCACGTAA
Source organism: uncultured Planctomycetia bacterium (assembly GCA_963996245.1). Taxonomy (GTDB): domain Bacteria; phylum Planctomycetota; class Planctomycetia; order CAXEIY01; family CAXEIY01; genus CAXEIY01. The sequence continues at coordinate 668 of CAXEIY010000302.1, forward strand.
ACTGCACGGTAGCAATTACCGTGATTTCATTAAACTCACGGGAATAGGCCCGGTCATTCGCAGCAGTTTTCGTGGTGACCCCGTCATCATGTTAACCGGACACTTTGGTAACTGGGAGATGGCAGGCTACATGCTTGGTGTCTGGGGGTTTCAGTCCCAAGCGGTGGCAAGGCCCCTCGATAATCCCTATCTGGACCGATTCCTGCGCAGCTTTAGGGAGAAAACGGGGCAATCCTTGATCCCTAAAAAAGGGGGAATGGCCATGATTGAAGATGCTCTAGAGAACTCGGGAGACATCGTCTGTCTGGTCGCTGACCAAGATGCCGGACGCCATGGGATCTTTGTTGATTTTTTCGGAACACCTGCTTCTACCCACAAAGCCATCGCTCTTCTGGCACTGCAACATAACGCCACCATCATGATCGGGGGCGCTCGACGCCTGGGTCAGCGTTTTCAATATGAAGTCTGTGTCAGTGACATCATTCCGCCGGAATCAGTTGCCGGGGAAAAAGATGAAATCCATGCCCTGACACAACGGTTCACCCACAGTCTGGAACGGATGATACGCACGGCTCCTGAACAGTACCTCTGGCTGCATCGTCGATGGAAAACAAAACCGGGTGCTCGAAGAAGACGGAAGAATCGTAGGGACCGGAATAATCGGACGTCCGAGACCCATTGGAACAAGACCAATTCTCCTGCTTCTTCATCTCTTTGATTGTCGGGCCTGCTCAACGCCGATAGAATCAAAGTAGGAAACGCGATGCGACACCTGTTCTGGCAGACTCGTGTTTCGCCGCCCCTGTCCGCGGGTAGACTCCAACCCATCACCTCGGCAACTGCGGATTCCTGCATACAACATCAGACTAACAAACCGTTCTATTCCCCGATTGCATCAGGCCAATCCGTTGAGTACCTACATTCTTGGCATTTCTGCATACTATCATGACAGTGCGGCCTGCCTGCTGCGCGACGGACTCATTGTAGCCGCTGCTCAGGAAGAACGATTCACTCGCAAGAAACAGGATTCCGGATTTCCAGCTGAAGCGATTGCATATTGCCTGAAAACAGCCGGCCTCACGGCTCAAGAGCTCGACTATGTTGGATTCTATGACAAACCCCTGATCAAGTTTGAACGCCTTCTGGAAACCTACGTCAGCTTTGCACCGAAAGGAGTTCGGTCTTTTTGGGCAGCCATGCCTCAATGGCTGAAGACCAAGGTGTGGGTTCGAGACGAGATCCAGCGGGAACTTGACTACGATGGTCCGATTCTTTTCTGTGAACACCATGAATCCCATGCCGCCAGCGCTTTTTACCCCTCGCCTTTTGAGGACGCCGCCATCCTGACAATCGATGGAGTGGGGGAATGGGCAACAACAACCTACGGTATGGGAGAGGGAAACCAGCTTAAGCTCCTGGCCGAAATTGGTTTTCCACATAGTCTTGGACTGCTCTACTCCGCCTTCACCTACTACACCGGATTTAGGGTCAACAGCGCGGAATACAAAGTGATGGGACTGGCTCCCTATGGTGAGCCCACTTATGTGGACCTGATTCTCGATAAATTGATCGATCTCAAGCCGGATGGCTCTTTTCGATTAAACCAGGATTATTTCAACTACGCAGCCGGCCTGACCATGACTAATAAACGCTTCGACCGCCTGTTTGGCAGTCCACCACGTCAGGGCGAAACCCATCTAACCCAGAAGGAAATGGATCTGGCGAGGAGTGTTCAGGAAGTAACAGAGATGGCCATGCTACGCATGGCCGAACACGTTTATGCTCAGACCAAGAAAAAATATCTCTGCATGGCAGGCGGAGTGGCTCTCAACTGCGTGGCCAATGGCCGGATTCTGCGGGAAAGTTCCTTTGAAGATCTCTGGATACAGCCGGCATCGGGCGATTCCGGCGGTGCGCTGGGCATTGCGCTTTATATCTGGCACCAGTACCTTCAGAAACCACGATCCCCTCAGGGAGATTCCATGCAGGCATCCCTGCTGGGCCCCTGCTGGGAGCCTCATCAAATAGAACATTTTCTAGACAGAGAAGATCTGACCGCAACCCGAGTGAGTGATGACCAACTGGCGGACCACACCGCCCGGTTAATCGAAGACGGCCAAGTCGTTGGATGGTTTCAGGGACGCATGGAATTCGGTCCGAGAGCACTGGGAGCACGCAGTATTCTTGGAGATCCCAGACGACAGGACATGCAATCCAAATTGAATGTAAAAATCAAATTTCGTGAATCTTTTCGCCCCTTTGCGCCAAGCGTTTTGCGTGAAAAGGTGCAGGACTATTTCGAACTGGATCACGACAGCCCGTACATGCTGTTGGTATCACACATTAACCAGGAACACCGGACCCCAGTTACTGAAACGGAAACAGCGCCCCAGGGCCTGGACAAACTGAAAGTTGCTCACAGCAGTATTCCTGCCGTTACCCACGTTGACCATTCGGCCAGAGTGCAAACCGTTTCACGCGATGACCACAAACAATACTATGACTTGATTAAGGCTTTTGAAAACCGAACCGGATGTGCTGTCATCATTAATACATCGTTCAACGTACGCGGCGAGCCCATTGTGTGCAGTCCCCAGGATGCGTATCGATGCTTCATGCGAACCGACATGGATTACCTGGTACTGGGCAACTACATACTCAATAAAGAAGATCAAGACCGTCCCCAGGAAGCATACGAACAGTGGCGTAAAGAACTGCCACTGGATTGAGTCACGGATTCACAACGAGACACTTACATGTCAGGCACACATCACGAATTTGAAGCAACCCGAGGCAATCTTTTCCATCAGAGTCCCCCGGATTCAGAATCCGGAAAATGGGCAACCGAAAAGACATTTGGCTATACCATGGCCGTTGTGCTTATCGGTTTACAGGGTCTATGGTGGACAGAATGGTATCAGCACTTTGTGCCTCTGCGTGCCCTCACCCGATCACTGGGAGGACCGGACAACACCTTGCGTGTCCTCTATTGGATTCCCTTCTTCCTCACTCTCGCGGCATTGGTAATGCCCGCCGTCCTGTGGCCCCTGAATAAAATATGGATGTTTTTTGGCGACATCATGGGGTCGGTGATGGGCCGTGTCATCCTGGGACTTATTTATTACGGCATTGTTACTCCAATCGGTTTTATACGACAAAAGTTTTTTGCTGATCCGATGCAAAGACGTCCTGATTCCCAGAAGACCAGTTACTGGCAACCACGTCCCGATACACCTTTTGATCCGAAGCAATGTACCAAGCAATTTTAATGAGAACACCAACGAAGCGTTCCAGACTAAACGGGAAATAACTTAATGGTTCTGTTTTTATAAGTACCTCCGCTAACTCAAAGTACCTTTCCCACTGTTTCGGACAACCATGCCTCAACTGGAAAACATGGACGAAGAACGGTCCCCATCACGCAGTCTCGAGCTTCCCTGGTGGCGTATTATTATCCGTTTGTTTCAGGGAATTACCCTTTTTGGGATTGTCTGGGCCGCTACTGGCATCCTGCCTCCTGCTCTTTCCGGGACTCTGGAGCGCCTTTTTTTTCTGGAGTGGCTTTTTGCCGTTCTCGCTCTCTCCTGTGCGGTTTTGATTGATATTGTCGTGTATGGTGTCCCCACTACCATTCGAACACGATATCTCTTCTGTTGGATTTTCTGCCTTGTCTGTATTACCGTTGGATGGTTCCCTTTTCCTTTTGAATCACCCCTGCACCGTGCCATCTGGTATCGCAGTGTACTACGAATTCCTGCCTTCCTTCTGATGACAACAGGGCTCACTGTCATCAGCATCCTTTCCGCCCGACTTCGCCCTGCAATATGGAATACAAGACTCAGTGAAGTACTGCTGGTGTTTACAGCAACCGCGGCACCGGCAGGTCTGGTTGAAACGTATTACCGTTGGAACCTTCCAACCGTAGCAGGAGCTGGAGATCCCTACGATCTGTGTACCATGCAATGGATCCTACTGTATGACCCCAACTCAGTCCCTGTGGCTGACAATCTTCTTTCGTCCAACCGCTTTCGTCTGCGTGACGAACCGGAACCGGAACCTAAATCACCAAAGCATCGACGGGTACTTTTTGTAGGTGACTCCATAACATACGGCTGGGGAGTGAATCGCGTCGAGGATACCATGTCACGGGTCACCGAATCACTGCTTCAGGCATCTCTGGGGCCTCACATTCAAACTGGAAGTATCGCCCGATTCAATGTCGATACCAGGCAGGAACGACAACTACTCAATGGACAGGGCCTCGGTTGGCGACCGCTGACCTGGCAGCCTGATGTCATTGTCCTTATCTACGATCTTTCTGATATCACCGGTGAGTCCGGCCCGGCCCCGTCCCGACTCACCCCTCCCTCATCCCTGATGCGACGTTTTATGGAACACTCGTTTTTCGTCAGTCGCTTCTACTGGACGCGTGTTTTTCAAAGTGGTCTTAATGAGAATCATCTTGATTGGTTAATCGAGCAGTACAAGAACCCGGATATCTGGAAACGTCAGAGTGACCAGATAGGCCTACTGGTAAACGACTGCCTCTCGCGAGATATCCCCCTCATCATCGTTCTCGCCCCTTTCCTTTCAGCGATTGAACATTATCCAGAGGAACTTCGTGACATCCATGTACAACTGGCTGATTTTCTCGAAGCACAAGGTGTGCAGGCACTGGATGCTATTGATCTGTTTGCGGGAAGTAAATCTCTCGACTGGATGGTCAATCATGCCGATCGTCATCCGAACGCGGCAGCCCACCGAAAATATGCTGAATTTCTGGTTCCGGCACTGATACCGATCCTAAAAAAACCGGTGAAACGTACTTCAGATTCCGAATAAATACCACAGTTGGATTTGACCGAAGATTGCTCATAGAATCATACTGGAGTGATACCTGAAAGGGGGGACAACCCCCACACTGAACTATGTAGAGGTTTCCATGTCAAAAGTCAGCTTGCTTGCGGAGTTCTGGGAGTTCATCAAGTATCGTAAGAAGTTGTGGCTTTTACCGATTGTGATTGCCGTACTTGTTCTGGGCGCATTGATCGCAATGACCCCTACGGTCGTTACTCCTTTTATCTATCCATTCATGTGATGAACGGCCCGCATTGCTGCAAAAATACTCGTTCAACCTTAATCGGAGTTGGTACGGATGAAAAAAATGACCATCCTGATGGAGTTCTGGGATTTTCTGCGTTACCGGAAAAAATACTGGCTGTTGCCCATCGTGATTACACTTTTCCTGCTTGCCGCAGCCATTATGTTTGCAACACCGGCAGCCGCCCCTTTTATTTACACTGTTTTTTAGTCCACCTATCCCCTACGCCAAGTCAGGGCATGTGAAAATCGCCTTATGCGTAAATCGACCACGTACCTTGCATGCCCTAACTTGCAACGGGATGAACGGCACGAATACCCACACAAGGGGGAAATATCGCTTAGTCGCACCTTGGTAAGAAAGCCACAGCGGGCATAGCATTGACACAACTTAAGTAATCTCCCTATGATACGCGACCTGATCGAACACTTGAAAACGCCATAGGGAGGGTTGCAAGGCAATGGATTGCCGTGCTCGGTCGAACGACCTAGTGGAAGTTATCGAAAACCTTGGAACTCCACAACTGCTTGTTGTTGGGGATCTGATTCTGGATCGTTACACGTGGGGCGATGCCGAACGGGTAAGCCAGGAAGCTCCGGTCATTCTGCTGCGCGCCCAACGTCGTGAAGACCGTCTGGGCGGGGCCGCTAATGTGGCACACATGATCGCCAGCCTTGGAGGAAATGTTTCAACGGTTGGGGTTACCGGAAAAGATTCAGATGCCCAAAAATTGCGTGATTTGCTCCTTGAATCAGGTATTCATGATTCTGGTGTTATCGGTGACCCCCTGCGACCTACCACAGTCAAAGAGCGGTTCATCGGACAAATTGAAGGCCGGCATGCCCATCAGATGCTACGGGTAGACCATGAAGTGCGTCATCCGATCGATACCGATCTGGAATCCGAACTATGTGATCGACTTGAGATGCTGATACCAGACCAGGATCTCATTCTGGTTTCCGATTACGACAAAGGCGTGTGTACGCCCCGGGTCATGAGCTTTCTCATTCAGTGTGCCCGAAAGCTCGGGGTTCCTGTCATAGTTGATCCCTGTCGCACCTCAGATTACGAGAAATACCGTTATGCAACAGCGATCACGCCCAATCGTCTGGAAGCCCAGGCCGCAACCGGACAGACCATCACAGAACCGGAAGTAGCTCTAAAACTGGCAGAACAGCTTCAAGAACAGTTAGACCTGAACGCAGCAATTATCACGCTCGATGCTGATGGTATAGCCTTTGTGGACCAGCACCACGAACGTCAGATCATCCCCACCAGAAAACGACAGGTTTACGATATCACGGGGGCTGGAGACATGGTTTTGGCGATGATCGGACTTTGTCTGGCCGGTGGGTGCGACTATCAGAAAGCACTGGGCCTGGCAAATACAGCAGGAGGATTGGAAGTCGAGCGCGTAGGTGTTGCCGTACTGACTCGCCAGGAAATCATTGAAGACCTGAAACAGCACCAGCCAGGACCTCGTAAAACTTTAAAAGTACTCCCTGTTCAGGCACTACTGCAGGAAATACGACAACACCGCCAAGACAACCAGAAGATGGTTTTCACAAATGGGTGCTTTGACTTACTTCACGTCGGTCACATAACCTACCTACAAGAAGCGGCCGCCCTAGGTGACTATTTGGTAGTTGCGATTAACAGTGACAGCAGCGTCAGCCAGCTTAAAGGGGAACATCGACCGGTCATTTCACAGAAAGATCGCGCTGCGATGCTAGCGGCAATGGAAGTCATTGACTACGTGGTCGTCTTTGACGAACTTACCCCTCACACCTTACTGGAACAGTTAAAACCTGAAATTCTTGTCAAAGGGGGGACCTACTCTGTCGAGGAAGTCGTTGGGCGAGAAATCGTGGAAAACTACGGTGGACAGGTTGTGGTAACGGGTTGCACAGAAGGGATATCTACCAGTGATATCATCGAACAGGTGAAGACAGAAAACAAAAACCAGGTACACCCGCCGCACACCTTGACCGCTCCCCATTCAGAAAGCGAAACCATCACACAGGTACCGATCAGAAAACCTGTTTCCAATCGAGGGGGCAATCCGTCAGACATACCATGAAAATTGTGGTTTTCTGTCCCAACTGGGTCGGTGACCTCGTCATGGCGACCCCTGCATTTCGCGCAATCAGGGAACGATTCCATGACGCGGAAATCGTGGGAGTCATCAGGCCCCCGTTACAGGATGTTCTTGCCGGAACATTCTTATTTGACCGTTTCATAGCATACCACCCTCGAGGTGCCGACCGTTCGCAACGCGGGTGGCCCTTTCTACGTCAACTGCGAAAAGAACGATTTGATCTGGCAGTACTGTTCACCCATTCACTGCGAAGCGCGCTGCTGGCTAAATTAGGTGGTATTCCAAGACGGGTGGGGTTTCGTCGGGATGGTCGTGGCCTTCTTTTGACCGATGGTCTGGAACCCAAAAAGTATCAAAGGCAATTTATTCCCAGTCCGGTTATGGAAGATTACATGACCCTGGCCTACTACCTGGGATGCGCCCCCGAATCCTTCCAAATGGAACTGGCAACCACCCCAAAAGAGGAACAATCGGCCGATCATCTGTGGGATGAAAAAAGACTAAACACTACGGATACGCTGATTACCCTGAATCCTGGAGGGGCGTTTGGAGCTGCAAAACACTGGCCTGTCGAGTCCTTTGTCCAGTTGTCACGCCAGTTGATTGAAAAAGGAAACAGACGCATACTTGTTCTCTGTGGTCCAGCAGAACGAGAAGTCTCCCAACGGATTGTCCAACAGGTCAATGATCCACGAGTAACAGGATTATTTGACCAACCGCTTGGTCTGGGGCTGACCAAGGCATGCATTCGCCGCTCCGACATCCTCGTTACAACCGACTCGGGCCCACGTCACTTTGCTGCTGCATTTAACATCCCTGTAGTGACTCTTTTTGGCCCAACCCACCAAGCCTGGAGCAACACTTCCTATTCCAAAGAAACAGCTTTGCAAAAAGAACTACCCTGTGGCCCCTGCCAGAAACGGGAATGCCCCCTGGGGCATCATGAGTGCATGACGGAGCTTCATGTTGATGACGTGGCAAAAGCCGTTGAACAACACCTTACAAAAGTTTCCTTTTCCACCTCACAGAAACTGGTTTCCATCCCCTCTGAAAACCGCTCACGCAAGACCGTTTCTCCAACCATTTCGCCCTACGAAATGCAGGCGGCTGGAAAATTCACTCGATGGGCGATGAACCCGAAATTCGCCTCGCTTCTCAAGGTTTTACCGCTGCATAGCTTCGACGCCATGATGCATGCAACAACCGGGCATCTTGTCGGGGAACACCAAAGTCGACATATTGTCCAACTACAATTGCCTGACGATCAACCCGTTTCCTCGGTCTATCTGAAGCGAGAGTTCTCTTCCCACTGGAAAGACCTCTTTCTCCCTCTTCTCAAGGGACTTGGCATACTGACCAAATCCCGATGTGAATGGGAGCATCTCTGGGCACTGAGGAAACAGGGAATCTTTTGCCCTGAACCGATTGCCTATGCGCAGACCGGCTGGATTCGTCCAAGAGGCTTTCTGGCGCTTGCACCGCTACCGGGGGTACCTTTATTTCAATTCTGGAAAAACCGTCAATGGACAGAAAATCGAAAAACCAGACATCGAATTATCCGAACAATCGCTGAAAGTGTCGCCCATTTACATAACGCGGGATTTGATCAACCGGACCTCTATTCGAAACACCTCTGGATCGAGTTATTGCCGGAAACCTGCCGTATTTTCTTTATCGATTTTCAGAGAAGTCGGCGTCTTCGCAAGCTCTCTCTACGGGTGCGATGGAAAAACCTTGCCTCCCTGAATGCCAGTGTTTCAGCGGGCCATGCGACCTGGACAGATCGTCTGTTGTTTCTGCGTCATTACCTTAAAACTAGCGGGCTCGACTCCCATTTTCGACATGCGGTAAAGTCGATTCTTACACGTAACAATCGACTCAAGAAAAGGCATAAATTTCGTCAATGGGATCGCCTTGTCACCAAAAGTTCCATACGGACCCAACCTATTTTTCGGCTCGACAAGAGTCATATGTGGATCAACAAGGACTTTCGTCAGGTCCTCTCTTCCGCTGGATTTTCCAACGTCAAAGCTATCATGAAACAATCTTCTGGCACCCTCTTACGTCGACTTCCCAATCGCGAGAACTGGCGTTATGAGTTTACCCAGAAAAACCACCCCACCACCATCATTGGATATCTCAAACGTCATTGCGAAAAAAAACGATTATGGAAAAGACTTAATTTTCATTATCAACATCAACTCACCTCAGAAGGATGTCAGGAAGCGCACAATGTTCTGACACTCGAACGCAACGGAATTCTTTGTATGCGTCTCATGGCATTCGGAGAACACAAAAACTCCCAGGGGCAACTCGAGTCCTTCCTGCTCACCGAAGAGGTCCCTAATGCCATCCCACTGGATTCTTTGTTACGTGACACTTTTCAAACAGCTCCCTATGAGCGCCAAGGACAGACATCCCGCTTAGTCCGGATGTCTCCAAAACACCAGGCGCGACGCACAGCCCTTCGCACCCTTACCACACAAATTGCAGACATTGCCAGGCAGTTTCACGATCTCGGATTCAACCATCGTGACTTCTATTGCTGTCATTTCCTTGTAAGCAAACGCCAAAACGTAAAAGCCTCTTCTCTATATAAAATCCACATGATAGACCTGCAGCGGATGCAGTACCGTCGACATTTTAGAGGAAGATGGATTGTGAAAGATCTCGCCCAGTTAAGCTATTCTGCGCCACCGAAAATAATAGGAGCAACCGATCGTATGCGGTTTTTCAAGCACTACCTAGGTATTCGCAAGCTCCATCCAAAACATAAACGACTTGCCAAACAGATTTTGTCAAAACAAGCCAGGATCGCCCGTCGCGGAATCGCACCATGAACATTGCTTTCGTGATTCCACACTTTGACCCGAGCCTTGGCGGAGCTGAAACCTGGGCATGTCGATTTGGTGAGTCACTTGTAAATGATGGACACCAGCTACACATCGTAGGTGAAGGCCATAATCCGCAAACCACCGACTTCCCGATAACATGGCACTCCGTCAGCCCAAGACATACTGCCCGTGGAGCACGGTCGGCTTTCCATTTTGCTCAACAAGCTGACAAAATCATCTCACAACTCCATGTTGATATCGTTCACGACATGGGATATGGCTGGAAAGCCGACCTTTTTCAGCCTCATGGAGGAACCCGGTTAGGCGCCATACGTCAGAATCTGATGCGATGTTCTCGGTTGCTGAAACCCTGTAAACAGCTCTTGCAGCCACTGCTTCCTCGTTACCGACTGCAAAAACTAATCGAACTACGCCGCTATAGCAATCCACATGCATGGTTTATCGCACTTTCCAAGATGGTTCAAAAAGACATGCATCACTTTTACCCACTTGAAACAGAACGTGTGCATGTGATTTACAATGGGGTGGATACCCGACGCTTCTCTCATCGCAATAGACAACAAGACCGGATTGCCCTGCGCAAGGAATGGAATATTGCAAATGACGAAGTGGTCCTGTTAATTGTTGCGCACAATTTTGCCCTCAAGGGACTGAGGACCGTAATAGAGTCTGTGGCCTTACTTAATCAACGTCGTCTTCCGGTCCACCTTATGGTTGTTGGGAAAGATCGCATCCGACCCTATCGACGCCGGGCGGATCAACTCGGATGCCTGGACCGGATTCATTTTCTGGGCAGCCTTGGTGATACTGCCAGCTGTTTTGCCGCAGCCGATATTTATGTACATCCTACCTATTACGACCCCTGCAGCCTGGTTGTTCTCGAAGCACTGGCGATGGGACTTCCCGTTATCACCTCACGCTTCAACGGTGCAGGAGAACTCATTACACCAGGGCAACAGGGTTACCTGGTTCAAAACCCGTCCGACTCAGCTGAATTGGCAGCCGCAATCCTGCCACTGCTCCAGCCAGAGGTACGTAATGAGATGAGTCTCGCTGCTCACAAGCTTGCTCAAAATCACTCTCATGAAAACAATTACCAACAGATCTTAAATCTCTACCATCAAATCCTGTCAGCCAGAAAACACGGCCCCACGTCATCGCTACCGAATATTCCAGGACGATCTGTGTCGAAAACAGGTTAATCTATTTTTTCAACATGACATCTTTCACAACTGTAGGACACGGAGCTGATTTCCATGCTTTATCTGGTACTTGCCCTGGTGATTGGCCTCGGTTACCTCTCTGGATCCATTCCAGTAGGATACCTGTTGGCGCGTCTCAAAGGACATAACATCTTGCAGGAAGGAAGCGGAAACATTGGTGCCACCAATGTAGGACGGACTCTGGGTACACGCTGGGGAATATTCGTTCTGATTCTCGATGCTCTAAAAGGATTTATTCCTGTATTACTGCTGCCGTCCCTCTCACAAAATCTCGTAACTTCTACCTCCTGGCTGTCCGAAACCGCCACGCAGGCTTCTATTATCGGAACCGCCACGATCGTCGGTCACATCTGGCCGTTTACTCTTGGATTTCGCGGGGGAAAAGGAGTGGCAACTGGTCTTGGGACGATACTGGCACTAAGTTCCCTTTTTGCAAAGATGATGATCATTCCTTTAATCGCTGCATGCGTATTCTGGATTCTGATAACCCTGACTACCCGCTACCTCTCCCTGGGATCCATGATCGCCGCAGTGGTCTATGCTCTGGTATTTCTCTTCACCGCTCCAGAAGACCTTTTTGGTCGGGCACATCTAGGTTTGACACTACTGAGTATCACGGTGCCCGTTCTGGTAATCATCCGCCATCGTACGAATATCGTACGGCTGATAGAGGGTAACGAATCTCAGTGGGGAACGAAGAAAAAAGGTTCTTCTGATGATTCACCGCAATAGCCCGGCGATCACATCACTCGCATCGAACGGCTCGGTTCATGAATAACCGCTAGTTGATCGATACGTTTCAGGGCCTCCATGACATCCCCTGTGCGAACGATGTGAGTCATAATGACTAACGGTACTGCCTGATTACGTGACGGACCACAGAACTCCGGCTGAATAACGGATGCAATGGAAATGTCATGTTCTCCCAGAACACCTGCGATATCTCCCAAAACCCCAGGACGATCCTCCACCATGAATCGAAAATAAAAACGACTTCTACTTTGCTCCGGGTTCAACAATCGAATATTTTCGCCATACTCTGTGCACAAAAGTTGCGGGAAGGTCACACCTGCCCTGCCTGTAACCGTTTCAATCACATCGGCCAAAACCGCACTCGCCGTGGGTTTCGCCCCTGCACCTTGCCCATAATATAACGTATCTCCCACAAGATCTCCCTCTACACGAACCGCATTATAGGCTCCTGATACTCGCGCCAACGGATTGTTGTGCGGTACCAGCGTAGGGGCAACATAGAGCTCCAGTACCTGACTTGGCCCGCCGGATGAAGACGCTGATCGTCGAGCTACTGCCAGTGATTTCACCGTATATCCAAACTCGTCAGCAAACTGTAAATCCGTTAATTCAATCGATTCTATTCCCTGGCGAAAAATGACCTCACTATTCCATTTGATCCCAAATGCAAGTTGAGACAGAATACCCAGTTTCTGAGCCGCATCCGTTCCATTGATGTCAAGTGCTGGGTCAGCTTCTGCATAACCTTCATCCTGTGCACGCTTCAGTACGGCTGCATATTCCTGTTCACACACAGCCATCTCTGTAAGGATAAAATTGCTTGTTCCGTTCAAAATCGCAGAAAACTGCGTGATCTCATTAGCAGCTAAACCTTGCAGCATTGCATTGACAATGGGAATGCCTCCTGCCACAGCTCCCTCAAAAGCGATGGTCCGTCCCCGTTGACGAGCATGACTGAATAACTCCATTCCCTCGTCTGCCAACAACGCTTTATTTGCGGTAACGATGTCTTTGCCTGCATCCAGTAAAGCCATCATTAACTCTTTAGCCGGAGAAAGACCTCCAATCAGCTGAATCGCCAGTGTAATGTCGGGATCCTCCAGTACGTCATCAATCCGGTCCGTCATCAATCCTGAAGGCACCTCGACATTGCGTGCTTTTCCAATGTCATTCACAACAATACGTTTCAAATGGAGAGTGCTTCCCGATCGCCGATCCATACGATGAGGCTCTTGCAATAGAACTCTCGCCACGGCAGTGCCCACTGTCCCCATCCCGATTAACGCTATCTCAACGGTTTCTGTATTGTCGCTTGTCATGTGAATACCTCACGCCGATAGAAGTGACCTGCGTTCCTATCCAGTATCCTCCGTTCTCTTACTCTTCTTTAACGATATCCCGATGTACCCAATTATCACACCATCCGATTTTCTGCTTTCATATCCACTCCTATGGCAATACTCATATGGTTTTATGGCTACCTGAGTTATTATAGAATGACCGGATAGGTTGTTTTGAATGCTTGAATTGACCACCCGAGACTCTGACAGATGTCGTATCTGCATCACTTTATTTTATTAAAATTACTGCCAGCCATCATTCTGTTAGAAACGGCATTTGCAATATCTAAGGCAGATGTGCGCTCTCCGAATAATCCTGAACAACATTGGTCCTTTCAGCCCCTATCCAACCCACCTCTGCCTCAGTCTCGTAATTCTGAATGGCCGACTTCACCCCTGGATCATTTCATCCTCGCCAAACTTGAACAACACCAACTGACAGCCACCGTCACTGCTGACAAACATACACTCATTCGTCGAGCAACCTTCGACCTGACCGGTCTGCCTCCAACACCTGACGAAATTCATGATTTTCTCAAAGATGCTTCCGACAACGCCTTTGCACGTGTCATTGACAGACTGTTAAGCTCTCCGCACTACGGTGAACACTGGGGACGCCACTGGCTCGACATTGCACGCTATGCAGACTCCAACGGGCTCGATGAAAACATGGCCTATCCTCATGCCTTTCACTATCGGGATTATGTTATCCGTTCCTTTAATGGGGACAAGCCGTATGACCAGTTTATCCTCGAGCAACTGGCTGGTGACCTGCTCCCCGTAAAGAACAACTCCTTCGACTCGCTTCAGCCCATTATTGCCACGGGATTTCTCGCTCTGGGCCCGAAATCCCTCAGGGAAGTCGATGGGACGAAAATGGAAATGGATATTATTGATGAACAACTCGCGACGACATCTAAAGTTTTTATGGCACTCACGATGGAATGTGCCCGTTGCCACGATCACAAATTCGATCCGCTTACGATGACCGACTATTATGGACTTGCAGGCATTTTTAAAAGCACCCGATCCATGTCACAATTCATCGATAATCGAGGAATCGGCAATGGAGAATGGCTGGAACTGGAACTTATTAAAGATCCACCATTACGTGCTATGGTAGTTACGGACGGCACGATTAGTAACCTCCCCATTCACCAGGCTGGCAGCCACCTCTCGCTGGGCCCAGTGATCGCTCGACGATTTCCCAAGATACTAACTTCACCGGAAACCGCTCTCCTACCGGCGAAACAGAGCGGCCGGCTGGAGTTGGCACGTTGGCTAGCATCACCAACACACCCTTTGACTGCAAGAGTGATGGTCAATCGTATTTGGCTTTGGCATTTCGGAACTGGCCTCGTTAGCAGCCCGGACAATTTTGGTCTACTGGGTTCACAACCTACCCACCCCCATCTTCTGGATTACCTGGCACGGGAATTCATCACTCATGGATGGTCCATTAAACAACTCCATCGACTCATCATGCTCTCATCGACTTACCAGTTAAGCACGCAGCGGTCTTCATTGGCTCAAACGAAAGATCCCGACAATCAGTTTTATTCGCATTTCAATCGAAGACGGCTCCAGGCGGAAGAGATCCGTGACGCCATTCTGTCTGTTTCAGCAACATTGGCACCTGACATGGGAGGTTCTCTGCTTAATCTGAAAAAAGGACAATATGTCAATGACGCAAAGACCTTCCAGCACCTTGTACGTTATGAGAGCCACCGACGATCCGTATACCTCCCCGTAATACGCAATATCCTCTACGACGTTTTTGACGTTTTTGATTTTCCTGATCCCAGCGTGGTCAACGGAAAACGCGCCACGACCACCGTTGCAACACAATCCTTATTCCTCATGAACAGCCCGTTGGTTCTTGAGGCCGCAGAACAGCTCGCTACCAGGTTGAACCGGTTAGGAGGCTCTCCTGTCGAAAAACGCATCGAGCTTGCTTATGAGATCTGTTTTGGAAGACCACCCAACCAAAATGAAATCCATCTAGCTAAAATGTTCCTAAAAGTACCCGAATCGAGTGTCGCCCTGGACGCCTCCAGCCATCAATCCATATGGAACCACTTTTGCCAGGTATTGTTGATTTCAAATGAATTTGTCTTTCTTGAATAATCCAACAGGAATCACTCTGCTTGACATCAGGGTTATCCCTTACCGTTACATGCAGTGAACTGACCATCATTAGAAATACAAAACTCATTCTTTCCTTACAGGTTACCTCATGGGCCCAGATCGACCGACACCGCTATCGGCTTCCGTCCCTCCACTCCACTCCCGGCGAGACCTTTTACGTTCCTGCGGTATTGGCTTCGGCTCATTGGGGCTTCACTCCCTTCTGCAGGAAACTTCCCAGGCAGCTACGGATTCCGAAACCATAGCCTCGACCAACGCCCGCAAACCACATTTCGCAGCACGCGCAAAACGAATCATATTTCTTTTCATGAAAGGTGGCCCGTCTCATATCGACACCTTTGACCCCAAGCCACGCTTGACTCGCGATGATGGAAAATCACTGCCCTTCCCTAAACCTCGACTTATTTTTCATGCCACAGCCGAAGAAAACAACACACTCCTGAAAAGTCCGTTCCGGTTTTCCCGTTATGGAGATAGCGGAATTGAAATCAGTGAGCTGTTTCCACACATTTCCCAGTGCGCCGATGATCTGTGCGTTATTAACTCCGTCCATGGATCCAATCCCGCACACGGTGGAGCGACACTGAAATTACATACCGGCAGTGATACCTTTGTGCGACCAAGCTTAGGCTCATGGATATCCTATGGATTGGGTACTGAAAACCAGAACCTCCCGGCGTTTATCAGTATCAGCCCGACCCTGTTCCATGGAGGTGTCAACAATTACAGCGCCGCTTTCTTACCTGCTGTTTTCCAGGGCACATCACTGGGCCATGCCGGCATGTCCGCCCGAGATCTTCGAGTCCGCTTTATTAACAACACCGTCGTCCCGACCGCTATACAACGTGCACAACTCCATCTCTTGAAGCAAATGCACCTTCAACATGCGGCATCTGATTCACAACTGGATGCACGCATTCAGGCATTTGAACTTGCTTTCCGCATGCAAACAGAAATACCGGGCCTGCAGGATCTGACTCGAGAAACCAAAGAAACACAAAACTTGTACGGACTTGAAGACAGTGACACTTTCGAATTCGGAACCCAATGCCTGCTCGCCCGAAAATTTGCTGAACGCGGAGTACGTTTCATCCAGGTAACACACCAAAAAGGAAGCGGACACTGGGACCAACATGCAGACCTTGTTAAACGTCATCGTGAAAATGCCAAACAGGTCGATCGACCGATTGCAGGTCTGCTGAAGGACTTGAAACGCCAGGGACTCCTGAAAGACACACTGGTATTATGGGGAGGAGAATTTGGAAGGACTCCCACAGCTGAGGGAAAAGACCCTAAAAAAATCGGACGCGATCACAATCCAGAGGGGTTCACGATGTGGATGGCGGGGGGTGGCATTAAAGGCGGGATGCGCTACGGCGAAACTGACGAATATGGTTACTATGCCGTCAAAAACAAAGTCCATATTCATGACCTTCACGCGACACTACTCCATTGCCTAGGCCTTGATCACAAACAGCTTACTTATCGTCATGCCGGCAGAGACTTTCGCCTTACGGATGTCTATGGAAACGTCGTACAAGGCATCCTGAGCTGAAGCACGAAAGGGCATAACTCCTGGGTCCCTGTTCCGACTGTCCGGCACGGTTCGATGCAACATTCTCGTTATCGATTCTAAACACCCTTCTTAAAGCTCTCCATTTCACAAAAACAGAGCAACCTCTTCACAGAAAACGAGTACCGTGATAGGCTCCTTCCGATTGGAGACTTGTACTACATTGCGACCACAGGAGGCATCTTCATGTCTGATTCTGAAATCGATCTCGCAGCTGCCACAGAAAAAGGGGATGGCATATCTGTGCTTCGAACAACCGATGCATGTCGTAACTGGAACGGCATTCAGTACCAGATTGGCATCTCTGGAAAAAATGTGGGAGCTAAAAAGCTCTCCATGAACGTAGCATCCATCCCTCCCAACGGTGTTGCTCGAGCCCATATTCATGTCGATTTTGAAGTGATGCTCTACATATTAGAAGGCGACGTTCGTCATGAGTACGGACCCGGGTGCGAAACGATCGTAGAAAATCATGCTGGAGATTTTATCTTTATCGAACCGGGAGTTCCCCACGAAGTGTTTAATATGAGTGAAACCGAACCCGTTGTAGCTGTCGTGGCTCGTTCAGACGCTTCGGAGTGGGACAACATCATTCCTTACGATCGTACCAAACCTAGCTAAACTCTGTCTTACGCGGCTCTGATTGTCGAAACCCCTCTCTTGTGAACAAGCCAAGGCAATTCATTCCCTTTCACCTACCTATTTTCTAATGGTTCAGGTGTGGAATATCCTGAGACTCACTTGCCATGAACGCTGCTACTGGACTTGATTTTGCTATTCAGAAAGACCAACAGGATCCTCTGAGACATTTCCGAAATCGATTTGTCATAGAAGATTCAGAGTTAATTTATTTGGACGGCAACTCATTGGGACGACTTCCGAAAGCAGCCGCTGAACTTGCCCATCAAGTAATCGGACAACAATGGGGACACGGCCTGATTCGAAGCTGGCAGGAACGATGGTTGGACCTTCCCGCAAAACTAGGTTGTAAAATAGCCCGAATCATCGGCGCTTCGCCTGAAGAGGTACTGGTGGCCGACTCCACTTCTGTCAATCTTTTCAAACTGGCTCTTGCCACGATGCAGGCTATTCCTGAACGTAACACGATTATTACCGATGACCTTAACTTTCCATCCGATATCTATGTCCTGCAGTCTACGACAAACCTCATGGGCAACAATGCCCATCTCGAAATCCTTCATTCGTCAGATGACGCATCTATCTCTCTATCCCAGCTCGACCAGACTATCGCTAGTGATACAGCACTGGTTTCACTTTGCCATACGGTTTTTAAAAGTGGATTCACGTATGACTTGCCTGCCGTTTCGCTGATGGCAAGTCAAAGGGGTAGCTGGACACTCTGGGATGTCAGTCATTCGGTGGGTGTCATTCCTCTCGATTTAGCGCAAACGAAAGCCGACCTAGCCGTTGGATGCACCTATAAATTTCTCAATGGTGGGCCAGGTTCACCTGCTTTTCTATACATTTCCAAAAGACGGCTGGACCAGCTTCAAAATCCGATTTCAGGTTGGTTTGGTACAGATGATCCCTTTGCGTTTGATCTCAATTATCAGCCCGCAAACGGAATCCAACGATTTTTGTCAGGCACACCATTTATTGTTTCTGCCGCGCTTATGGAACCAGGAATCGACCTCGTACTGGAAGCTGGACTAGAAAGAATAAGGCTCAAATCCATTCAACAGACTCAATACGTAATTGATCTGTTCGATCACCTACTCGTATCACGTGGTTATCAATTGGTCACACCACGTACCCCCGAAATACGAGGGTCTCAAATTACCCTTCGACACTCTGCCGCAAAACAGATCGTGCAAAAGCTGCATCACAAATTTCAAATCATCACCGACTTTAGACAGCCAGATCTCATTCGACTGGGAATCGCACCACTTTACACATCCTATGAAGAATTATGGCAATGTGTCCAAGCCTTGCATGAAGTGATTTAATCGCTCGTAAGAGACGCTTTCACCAAACACCAACTCACTGACTGGAAACCGGCATTACTCTTGTTCAGCTGAAAGGTTTTAGGGATACTCCAAGCATAGTCTGCAAGCAATAATACGGCTGGAAATTGTTGTTATTAACGGAAAACCCGTTACCGTTCCGTTAACACAATCAGCAGATTGCAGACACTGGTTAATCACCCAGGATAGATCAGATGAACAAATCGCGTCATCATCCGTATGGAGTATCAGCCTTTTTGCTGATTCTGCTAATAGGGAACATCCACCAAACGTTGATAGCAAACGAAGGATCTATCCCTGTCCCGCTATTTGAGAAGGACGTGCGACCTATTCTTAAGGCAAACTGTTTTCATTGCCATGGAGAGGGACAGAAACTGCACAGCGGACTGGATATGAGACTCCGTCGGCTACTGGTTCAAGGCGGTAATGGGGGCCCTGCCATTGTTCCAGGGAAACCAGCGGAAAGCCTTTTATTACGATTACTCAAAAACGGTCAAATGCCTCCTCCCAAAATAGAGAAGCGACTAACGTCCGCTGAAATTGCCTTGATTGAACAATGGATAGCCAGTGGTGCTAATACGGCTGATGTCGAACCCGAAGCAATTGAAACGGGATTTTACGTCACTCATGAAGAGCGCCGTTTCTGGTCATTTCAACCTCTCGTACGAACAGCACCTCCTTTGGTGAAACAACATCAGCGCGTACGTACTCCGATCGATCAGTTTGTACTCGCACAACTTGAAGATAAAGGGCTTGGCTTTGCCCCGGATGCCGATCGGCTGACGTTACTTCGCCGACTTTATCTGGATCTCACGGGTTTACCGCCAACCGTAGATGATGTTGA
>CAXEIY010000303.1:0-47421 GCA_963996245.1 uncultured Planctomycetia bacterium
CGGTTCAGCGTTTGACTGCTGGATGCTGGATCCAAACTGGATTCGAGGTCAGGAAGAATGGGCTACGGTAGGAATGGAAGTGGTGGTGGATCATATGGATCACATCTGTCAGATTGCAGGAAACAGTAAACATGTTGCCTTGGGGACGGACCTCGATGGAGGTTTCGGGAAAGAGCAGTCTCCTGCGGATATGGATACCATTGCTGATTTGCAGAAGTTAAGTGAATTACTCCAGACGCGCGGATATTCCCCCGAGGATATCAAAGGAATCATGTATCGAAACTGGGTTGATTTTTTCAACCGTGTCTGGAGTTAGCAACCGTGATTGTGTCGATACCTCAGCTTCTGAAGTGCCAGAGGCTATGCATGCCCGCAAGGTACAATCGTGATATGAAAATCGGGTATAGGAATCGGTCTGAAACTGCAAAGTAGAATCAAAAACCAAGCTCCGCATCTTGAAGCAGTTCTCCACCGTTTCGTGTCATGGCACGTTCCAGGACAATGCGGTCGATCGTATTAGAAAGCGACCGTACGGTTGTGTCGGCAAAGAGAAAATTAACGACATCACCGTGATTGCTGTCCCAGTAAATGCGCAGATCGCTGTTACCCGGTTTCCAACCGATTTCACGATGCCGTAACGTGCGTACACAACAGTGTTCTCCGTCTGGCCAGTAGCCTATGACGGATTCGCCCATTGCAATGGTGTGCGAGACCCCGTCTGGAATATCGGCAGTACCCAATGTGACCGCGCTGTTAAGAAAATGCAGGCCATTATTAAAGATGCCGTATTGGAGCGTCTGTTCCGGAGAGGGTGCCTGAGGTGCATTGTTTTTGAGTCCAGACGCCATGTTGAAACGATAGTTTGACCTTCCGCGATAGTACAAGACGCCTCCGGCGGCACCCGCCTCGGGATCGTTGTAAACAGGTTCTGCTATCGAATCGCTTGACGTTGAAGGGCACAGGAACAGCTCAATACCAACCCCCGTTACTGTGAAGTTGGCCGGATGCGTAGGAGCCACTCGGAAATTCGGTTTCACATTGGTCTGTTCAATATAGGGCAGTAGCAGGGATAGTCCCCCCCACTGATTCCTGCTGGAACGGTAGGGAAGAGCTTCATAGATTCCCAGTTCTCTGTTGGGATCGGATCCCATGACCTGCCTGTTCCATCCGGCAAGCCATCCCGGTGGTAGACAACGTAGTGCATCGTGGTACAGGGTCATCGCCGTACCGAGTTGCCTGAGTCGACTGGAGCATTGTAAACGCCGAGCTCTTTCACGGGCGCGTTGTACCGCTGGAAGAAGCAGTGCGGCCAGAACTCCGATGATAGCGATTACCACGAGCAGTTCGATAAGGGTGAAACCGCTTCGGCCTTTTACTGGTCTTTGTATCATCGGTGTGCTCCATTTGGTCAAAAACACCAGGCCCATACCTTTTAGCTTACCGGTATTGCCCGTACCACTGCAACGGAACTACGGCAACGTACTTGATCAGGGTAACAGAATATGCCATTTCCCGGCTTGGGAAGGGAGCTGAGCAGTAAAATTGGTTTTTCGGTTTGCACCCGATTCTTGGATCTTTTCAACGGTCGTTGTCAATTGGCTAAAGGTCTGCAGACTATAGAAAAATTTAATCGCCAAAGAAGTCCAAAATTTCAGTGTCCAGATTCTTCCGGACGTTCCGGAGTCAGACATTTTATCTTTCAATTTTTCATGGTGGCCCTGTAATTACAACGCGGCCACTACCAGGTCGCCGACTTCACTGGTGGAGTATCCCATTTTTCCGGCGGACATGCTTTCCATTTTGGTTCCCGTTACAACCTTGATGGCTTCGATTATCTTTTGACCGGATTCAGGCTGGTTCGTTTGTTCCAAAAGCATAGCCATGGCGGCAATGGCTGCAATCGGATTGATGACGTTCTGACCGGTATACTTGGGGGCACTGCCTCCCATGCATTCGAACATGCTAGTTCCACCTGGATCAGGATTAATGTTGCCACCTGCTGCGACCCCCATCCCTCCCTGAACCATAGCGCCAAGGTCGGTGATAATATCTCCAAACATGTTGGTCGTCACAATAACGTCGTAATACTCGGGATTTTTCACCATCCACATGCAGCATGCATCAACATGATTATAATCCGCCTCCACATCCGAGTAGTCCTTTGCGACTTCCTGGTAGGTCCGCCAAAGCAGATCATGACCAAAAGTCAACACATTGGTTTTGGCGACAAGTGTCAACCGTTTTCCCTTTGGGTTGTCACGCTTGCGCGTGTATTCAAAGGCGTAGCGAATAATACGTTCACAACCTTTACGGGTATAAATGGCTGTCTGGGAAGCCACTTCATCTGGAGTGCCTTTTTTGAGGAATCCGCCGATTCCGCAGTACATGTCTTCTGTGTTTTCACGTACGACTACAAAGTTGATATCATCCGGACCTTTGCCGGCAAGGGGGGTTTCCACACCTGGGTAGAGCGTTACCGGGCGAAGATTGACGTACTGATCGAGGGCAAAACGGAGACTTAATAGAAGGCCTTTCTCTAAGATTCCCGGTTGTACCTCCGGATGTCCGATGGCTCCAAGATAAATGGCATCCTGTTGTCTAAGTTCGTCTACGGAACCTTCGGGAAGGATCTCACCTGTGCGGAGATAACGGTCGCCACCAAAGTCATAGTGGGTCAGTTCGTAATCAAATCGGTCCTTTTCAGAAATCGCTTTGAGAACTTTAAGTGCTTCATCCGTGACTTCCGGGCCTGTTCCATCACCGGGTATTACAGCGATCTTGTACAAAGTATCATTTCCTTAATATGGAATCGGAAAAGTGGGTCATATGATACTGCGGTTCTAAGACAGGGACACCACATATCAGTCCCCACTGTTTTCAGGGACGGGTACAGGTTCAAGGTGAATGCGCCGATGAATTCGCCTGTATTAATAGAGGTGAGTGCTGTCTCTGGATCGCTAATTGTAGCAATGGTTGATGAGACCGACAATAGGTCAGATCGATCGATGGTCTTGCCGATCGATGATCTTTTTGCGATATTCGCAGCAGTTCCGGAATGTTTATCGGTTTTATTTTTGTGGTGGTTCGTTGGATCGGGCTAATAACTGAAGGAGTGTATGACGGATGGTAAGTGTTCAATCGGAGCCCATCTCAGGGGTCGTACCGCCGGATGTTGAAAAACTTGTTATGCAGGTCTGGCCTTCCATTTCTCGATCTTATCTCGGCCGGTTAATGGGAAGCTTTTTGGGGTTGTTTTCCAGTTGGAAGCCTTATGTGAGAGCAGTCGTAATCGTGATGGTGTTGCCGATAGCGAGCCCGATTGCAATCTTGTTGTACGGGATCAATCGATTTTGTCGATACACTATCACGACTCGCCGCATCATTGTTCAGCATGGATTAAAAGATCTATCGGAATCGCAATCGCTATCCTGGGAAGAGCTCGATGAAGTGCGTGTCAAAACGTTATCGGGACAAGCCTATTACAAAACGGCTAACCTGGAGTTGCTGCAGGGTGATCAGGTGAGGGTGGTGTTGTCTGGAGTTCCCCGTCCTGAAACGTTTCGAAATAACATACTGAAGGCGCGAGACGCCTATGTGAAAGTCATGCCATCGTATCGTGTTACGTCTTCCGAAGATTCCCAATAGCCACTCTGATTGAGTGCATGTGAGGGAGATTCTTTAGTGAAAGCGTTCCGTGAAAGACATTCTGTTGACCAGAAATGGTTTCTTTGAAGTGAAGCAACTATGCGGCTTGGATTTTATACCTATAGTTACACCGATCGATTAAACATGCCCCTCGTTCCGGTTCTGGAACATATTGCCTCTACCGGGTATTCGGGGATCGACATTTCTGGCACGCACGGTAACTCTGCTGACCCTGAATCTGTTACCGCGGATTTCCGGAAACTCACGTACCGAACAGCAGATAGATTACAGCTTGCCATCGAAGCGGTTATTACCCATGACGACCTGACTACTAGCCTGTTGACAGCCAGTCCACTGGACCTGAAAGGTTCCGTTGATCTGGCTGTGGATGTCGGAGCACCGATTGTGACTTTTCATATGGGAGGTCCTGACTCCAAAGCAACCGGGATACAGGCGACATGGGACCAGGTGGTTCGATACTTGAAAGAAGCAACACATTATGCGGAAGCACGGCATGTAAAACTTGCCTGTGACGGGATATGGCCTTCATGGATTGTTGATAGTCCGGAAGCGATGATGTCGCTCTTCGATGCAGTTGGCAGTCCTATGTTGGGTGTTAATTTCGATCCCTGTTATTTGGTCCTGATGCAGCAGGATCCGGTTCACGTTGCCGGGTTGTGGAAAGAACGTATATTCCATGGACACGTGAAAGATCATGTGGGTCACTATCCTGATTGGAATCATCGTATTCCTGGACGAGGACAGATGGATTATGAGCGTGTTGTGAAGGGATTGAAAAAGGTTCGATTCACGGGTTCGATTTCAATTGAGGCCTTTACAAGTATGGATTTTGAAGAGGCATGTGAAATCGGATATCGCACCTTGTCCCATGTGATGCAGCGATGACTCTTAGCTTATAAACTTCTGCCAGGACCGTAATGTCAGTTGAGGGATCATAAATTGAACTACATGGAACGGAAATAGGTCGACTTCATTCGACGAATCAGCCGCTCCGGTCCCGGTGTTTTTGGAGGTGACATATGGCTGCTCGTCCCATGAAATTGGGAATGCTCGGTTTGTGGCACACCCATGCTGATGGCATGGTGCGGCAGATCGTAACACATCCAGATGAATTTCAATTGATAGGTGTGTTTGACGAAGATGATGAGGTCATGCATCAGCGTCGAAAGGATTGGGATGTACACCAAGATAACCTGCGATTTTGTACACGGACTCAAGAGCTGTTGGAAATGCCGTTAGATGGTGTGATCGTGGAAGGCCGTGTTTCTGATAATGTGCGTTTGACCGAACTTGCCTTGCACGCAGGATTTTCCGTAATGATGGAAAAACCGGCGGGTGAGAATCTTCAGGCATTTCAGAATCTGCTCGCCTATGCCCATGCTCATTCGTTACATGTTCAAATGACCTATCTTTTCCGCTACATGTCTGCGGTACTCGAAATGTTGAGGATGGCACGTGAAGGTGAGTTCGGAGAGATCTATCAAGTTCGAATCCGATTGCCCAAGGATTATGCTCTTTACGATGAATACGTTCGTGATCTGGGATGTTATTCGGGAGGGATTTTCTTTGAGATGGCAGGGCATGCTGTTGACATGATGGTTGCTATGTTGGGTGCTCCCACGTCCGTACATCCTTTTATGGCACATCATCAACATTTGCAGGATTCTCCAACATTTATAGACAATGGAATTTCGGTACTTCAGTTTGAAAAGGCGTGGGGAATTGTTGAAGTTACGGCCCTGGAAGTGGCGCCTGATAGTCGGAGAATTGAAGTTTTTGGAACAGAAGGAGCTTGTGTGATCACGCATCTGGGAAGCGGCCATCTCAAGAATGATCCGGTTCAGCCGATTCATGTGTATAAGAATTGTGAAGCGTCTTGGGTCGAAATACCGTTACCGGCAGCGTCGCTTCAAATCAGTGACCTGCGCGAGTTTTTCTCCGTGTTGCATGCGGAAAAAGAACCTGACTACAGTTGCGAACATGACTTGATCGTACAGGAAACGTTACTTCGTGCGTGCGCGTCGTGGTAATGTGAAACCCGGTTACGATCCGAACATCGATCGCTTATCTCCAGAGTGCGGTCTGGTATTGTGGGGGATGAAGTCTGTGAGGAATGGAGCTCGCTAATGGAATGATGTGATTTGCGTTATGAGTGTTATTTTCTGAAGATTTTGGATTCGTATATAGATTCTATAAAAGGTGTGTCTTAATTTGAGTTCGAAGAATAACCCAAACCGAGGATCATCCGGGCCGGAGTTCTTGAGTACCCCTCCGCTGGTAATGCCTATCTATCAGAGCGCAGCTTACATCCAGAAGGATGTCGATCAGATTGACCGAGTGTACGAAAATCATGAACCGGACGGCTATACTTATGGGCGTGAAGGGCACCCTAATGCGGTTCATTTGGCGGAGAACCTGGCCCAACTGGAAACCGCGGAACAGGCTGTTATTTGCGGTTCAGGGATGGCGGCGACAGCGTGTGCTTTTTCCGTGTTGCTGAAACAGAACGATACCGTAGTCGCATCCGATCAGATTTATGGAAGAACCGCAATTCTTCTGGATGAGTATCTGAGACGTTTTGGTGTGACCACCCATTTTGTCGATATTACGGACTTGAGTGCGGTTGAAACAGCACTGCGGTGTTCTCCTCGAATCCTGTTTTTTGAAATGATTTCCAATCCTTTGTTACGTGTGGCGAATGCACCTGCATTAATTCAGATGGCGCATGCACAGGGAAGTCTCGCGGTGGTTGACAACACGTTTCCAACGCCAGTTGCTTTTCGTCCTCTGGAGCACGGTGCGGATCTGGTTGTTCAGAGTGTTACCAAAATGATAGCCGGACACAGTGATGTGACCTTGGGAGCGGTTCTGGGATCACAATCCTGGATTGAGATGATGCAGCACGGGATGGCGACATGGGGCTTGTCTGCCAGTCCGTTTGAATGTTGGTTAGCCCAACGTGGTTTGGCTACCTTGTCCCTTCGGATGGAGCGTTCCAGTGGTAATGCACAGCAGCTAGCGGACTATCTGGACACATTTTCTGGGATTAAGCATGTTATTTATCCTGGCAGAAAGGATCACCCTGATTGTGATGCCGCACGGGTGTTGTTCGATCCCTGCTATGGAAATATGGTTAGCTTTGAGCTTGCCGGTGGTAGGCAGAGCGTGGATCATCTGATCAGGAACCTTGATCAGATTCCTCTGGTTCCAACATTGGGGCATATCGAGACAATAATCAGTCATCCGGCATCAACGAGTCATCGGTCATTGACAGTAAAACGGCGATCGGAACTGGGGATCAGTGACACGTTGCTACGGGTTTCCGTGGGTTGTGAAGCAATCGAGACCTTGGAACAGCGGTTTCGTTCAGCTTTACAAGAGCGAGGCAAGACCGGAGTCAATTGATAAAACAGGTCACGGCGAACTGTTTCGTGTGAGTGTGACCGGATCCAGCTGGGTTTGCGAAGGCCTTTCAGCATGAGTCTGTTTCTTCAAGGCTACTGTACTCAGTTTCAGTGTCTGCACTGGGGGCAGGGGCAGGACTGTTGAGGGGGAGCTCTGGTGAGGAGCCGTTTCTGTGGGTTGGTGGCGTCGGATAGAAACGGCGTAAACAATACTCACAGACAGTGCAATGAAGGCGAGGCAAACAAACATGACTTGAAATCCCCAGAGGTCTACAATACTTCCCAGACTATGCCCACCAAATACAATTCCGAGTTCAGTCATACCAAGCATGAGTGTCATACCGGTACCACGGTAGCGGTCCGGAAAGGAATCTGCCCCAAGGGAAATGGTACAGGGAAAAAGGATGGCATGTGCTACTCCTGCTGCCATGGCCGGAGCAATAATCGTGAGGTCTGAGTGTGCTGGCAGGTAGAGAAGCATACTGACTGCGGTTGCTATTAAGCCTATCAGGACAGCGTTTTCACGTCCGATGTGTTCCGGCCAGCGTCGTCCAATTACGCGTACAGCAAAAGCGGTAATGGCGTAACACAAAAAAAAGATACCGATTCCTGATATCCCTTGGCGGTGAACAAAAAGGGAAAGGAAGGTTTGTGGGACGGTTTGTGCAAATCCCATGGTAAGTGCAACCAGCATCAGACTACCGGGCCAATATTTGGTGAGAATCTGGCGAGTGGAACCATCCTTTTCTGGCTGGACGGGATTAGCTTTACGTGTAATGAACCAACTAAGTACCAGATAGACACATCCGATCGAAGCTGAGAGAATGAACAGGGCGGAAAAAGTCTGGTGTCCTGTACCCATATATCTAAAGAGCAGGTCACTGATATTGGGTCCGATTATCATTCCAAACAAACCAGAAGTTCCGAGAATACCAATGAGTTCTGCCCGGCGTTCGACTGGAGCGTGTGCACTGATGAACACGAAAGAGCATGTGAACATGCCAGCAAGAGACACGCTCATCATCAGACGTGCAATGTAAACGGAAAGTCCCAGACCTTGGATCGGAATGAAGGCCAGGCATGCGACGATGAACAGAAGGGCACTGGCCATCCAGACGTGTTTCGGTCCATGACGATCGATGCAACGTCCCATAGTGAGACGCAGAAGAACACTGCCGAGCATTCCAAATGAAACAATTTTGCCTGCTGTTCCTGTGGTGCCACCGAGAAAAACGACGAAATCGCCGAACCGAAATAATAAAGCATTTGCTGTTACAAGAAGAAAGTTTGCGAGGTAGACAGACCAGAATGTGAAGTCGTAGAGACGGTATTCGTTGTGAGGGGAGGCTGTCTGGGAAGCTGTTGTGAAAGGGGACACGGTTGACATAAAAAAATAGAACTCTCTTTTGAAACACACTGAAAGCACGCTAACCACTAGAACGGTGGCGTAGCACCATTGAACCACCCGATTAACGAGGGGGTCCGAAACGGACCGAAAAGCAGGTCAAAATTCGGATCAACTCAGCAATTCAACTGGCGCTAAAGCGCCCTGCCATGAGTCTGGGTACTCGAATCGAATCTTGCCACTAGATTACGGATCTTTCCACTCTAGAGTTTCAAAAGGGAAACAACAAGTCCAACCTTTCGAACCGATATCAATCGAATATGAGAAAATAATCAGCTTTGGCTAACTCTTCCCAGGCTGCTCAACGAAGTCGTCTTTCTCGTTTTTCCCTGTAACGAGCACTTGCCCGGTTTAGAAAACGACGATCTTCACTGCTAACAGAATCCATTCCGTTCTCGTTGATGAACGACAAAATGGCATCCATTCGCTGTTCTTCTTCCCTGTCACGCGCTTGCTGCCTGTCTTGTTTTTGTTGAAGCCTCCTGTTTTTCCATTGTTGTATCAGTCCAGGAGGTGCAGAGAGAGGATGTTCGGAGTCGTTTTCAAGACTCGTGTAACCTTGAGAAAAATCATAACCAAACAACGTATCTTCTAAAAGTAGTCCTGTTTCGAGCAACTGGCGTTCACGTTCCGATAACACATAGATGATCAATGAAAGAGCAAGGACCAATAGAACCCAGCTGTCCAGAGCCTGCTGTTGGTTGACAGAACCCAGAAAGGCGCAAAGAGCCATTACAATAGCTGTAATTTTCGATATTTGAACCGTAAGCAATGTTGCTTTTTCAAATCCCATACGTTTCCATAGACCGCTTCGAATCAGGCGACTTCCATCCATTGGGAAAGCGGGTATGAGATTGGCCAGAAGCAGAATTTCGTTAATCCAGAACACATAGCTTACCAGTCCAACAGCAGAGTTTGTTTGGTAGAGTTCAGACGGCGGAACAAAAGGGTTCCAGGGGATGGTTCCAGGACCGAGACTCAGAAAGGTCCAGCTGATCAGGCAAAGCATCAGATTTACAGCTGGCCCAGCGATGGCAACACAGGCATGTGTATCAGGTCGATTGTCTAATTCGACAGAAGCCAGACCACCGAGTGGCCATAGGATTATCTCTTCAGATGTGCCGCCCAGCCGCAGGGCAGTGATACAGTGTCCATATTCATGAAATAGAACGCTCAGACCCAAGATGCCCATAACCCAGAGTCCTAGTTCCGTCTGGCCGTTATGATTGAAACGATAAAGTTCAACAACGGCAAAAAACAGAAACCACAGGCTCAAACGAGTCGGAATTCCCAACCATCGTCCCAGATTGAGTGACCAGGTAAGAGGCTCTCGCATCATACACGTTACATGAAGACAGTTAAGGTAAATGAAATAAAAGGTACAAATTATATGGTACTATGCGGGCTGGGCACCTGCAATCAGGGAGATTTAAAAGTAGATTTCAATGCGGTTGGCTGCCAAAACCATGGCTGATCAGGAGGCAACCAGATTCAAACCAGAACATTGCGAGAATAGTTAGAACGCAACAATGAAAGATTCCAGGGTGCGATATTCCGGTCAGCGTTTCCAGGTAATGCAAAAAGAAAGTGTGGCGGGTTCTTCTTGCTGGGAGTTCGTTTCCCATCCGGGTTCGGTGGTAATTTTACCCGTGGTCGATCGGGATCAGGTCTGTTTGATTAAAAGTCATCGTTGGGCTCTTGACGAAACGCTCTATGAATTACCGGCAGGGACACTTAATGAGGGTGAAAATCCGCTTCACGCCGCCAGGAGAGAACTGAAAGAAGAGACAGGTTACCATGCGGATACCTGGGAAGAATGGGCCGATTTTTATACGTCACCAGGTATTCTTGACGAGCGGATGCACTTGTTTGTCGCAAAGGGTCTGACGCCTGGGCAAATGCAGCTGGAACCTTATGAAAGAATAGAGCCTGTGGTGGTTTCAACAGAGACAGCTTTCCGGTGGATTGCCAGCAGAAAGATCAGAGATGCGAAAACTCTGGTGGGATTGCTTTTTTATCAGGCGAATCAGAGCGGCACAATTCGTCCACAATCGCTTGACAAGGCAAGGAAATATCGACGCGATTGAGACTCTGGTGTACGCTTATCTGCCAGCCGATTTTCTAGAAGAAGCAGGAGAAGATTTTAGATTATTTGTTACAGGGTGCCAAACGCAGTGGTGAGCGTGCTCGCATAGATCCGGGTACGTGAGCTTTCAAAAAGCTTGATCGAAAAAGATCAGATGGCAGCAAGGCGGATTGATCTTGGTGCCGCTAGGGGGCTACTGGGAACCGCACATCCGATAATCATCGTCAGCTATCGTAGGTCGTTTCTGAAAGGGTCTCTAGTCGGATGAAGTCAGGAAGAATCACCAGCTGGTGCCTGTATCCATTCCGAAGCGTTGTGTATCTGGGATTGATCAGTACATTGCTGTTTTGCGGATGTGCGATGAGTGGAAGACAAAGTAATGTTCTGTTGTCAAAGGATCGTTCCTTGTTATTAGGACAATCAATCGCGGAACGATCAAAGGTGTCTGGTAACCGAGAACTGGTTGTCCTGGTTCACGGTATGGGGCGAACTTCGTTATCGATGGTTCCTTTAAAACGGTATTTGCAGCAATCGGGCTATGAGGTGCTAAATTTTGGTTACTTCAGTTTCGGATTAACGGTCCGAAAAATCAGCGAAAAACTGTCGGTTGCTGTTGCTCAAAAAATGTCAGAAGAGACATTTGAGAAAGTACATTTTGTAGGGCACAGCCTGGGAGCGATTGCCATTCGTCACATGCTTTCGGTCAATGCTCCGAAGCAGATTGGGCGTGTTGTGATGCTCGCCCCTCCCAATCAAGGGTCGACGCGGGCCGATTCGGTTGTGAAATGGTTGACCTGGCTTTACAGGCCACTTCCCGAACTGACAACGAATCGTTCGAGTACCGTCCGTTTATTACCAGAGGTGCCGGCAGTGCAGGTAGGTATCGTTGCGGGTTCACGCGATTCAACCGTACGTCTCGAACAAACTCGACTTAACAGCCAGACAGACCACGTTGTGGTTTCATCCGGTCATAGTTTGATCATGTTTTATCCGGAAGTACACAGATGGGTCGTCCATTTTTTAGCCAGAGGGAGTTTTCAAGAAGAAACGGATAAACCTGAAAAAAGTTCAAGTACGACCGTAGCTCCCTGATGTTTTTGTTGCCGACAACTCGAGAGCAATGCCCAGTGTCACTCGATGAATCCGTTCCAGACGCGTATTGGAAGCATGCTTTTTGGGGAGAGAGGATCGGTGCCGATTGAAGCTTTCCGTCAACGATCGCCGTTTCATCAGACGATCAACAGCCAATGGATGTCACGTTTTGCTGGGCTGATTCGAGATGGGATTTTGATCCATATTAGAATCGAGTGCTTTTTCCGGCTTTCCATGGGACTGAACTTTCCCGGAGTTTAAGACGACTACCCATTCTGCCAGACGATGGACCTCGGATTGGTTATGACTGACATAAAGAGTGGGAATAGACCATTCGTCAATGACCTTTTCAAAATAGGAAAGCACACGATCTTTCAAAGTGTCGTCCACCGCAGCCAGCGGTTCGTCCATGAGCAGGAGATCTGGTTCACTTAGAAGGGCACGGCCGATGGCTACTCGTTGTTTCTCTCCTCCTGAAAGATTGCGGGGAAAACGATGCAGCAAGTCTTTTAGTTCAAGCACGTTAACGACACGATCAAAGTCAACTGCACGTTTCTGGTTTTGTGTTTTTCCTTTACGGTCACTCTGTCGACAACGGTATCCGTAATTAAGATTTTTAGTTACAGACAAATGTGGAAAAAGTAGGTGATCCTGAAAAACAAACCCAACATGTCTGCGCTCTGGTTGTAGATAGATTCCGGATTGAGCGTCACAGAGAACTCTGTCTCCAAGACGGACCAGTGCCTCCTGAGCACGTATTACTCCGGCAATAATATTGAGAACAGATGTCTTGCCACTACCTGACTGTCCAAACAAAGCAGTGACACCATGGCTGCTTTCAAATTCGATATCGAGTTGAAAGCCCGTGGCAAACTGGTGTTTACATTGAAACTGAATCAGGGTCATGATGTCTGACCTCGCCGTTCCAGGTATTCACTGGCTGCTAGCGCACTACCGGCGAGTAACAGAGACACAATTAATAATCCCCAGCTCGCCGTTAATCCGCCAGGTTCATCACGACGGGCATAGATCAGCAGCGGAATGTTCATCAGGCTTTCACGTTGGCTGACAAGCATGACGGTTGCTCCGAATTCACCCAGACTGCGTGCAAAAGCAAGAACACACCCCGCAATCACACCACTCTTGGCCAACGGAAGGCTGACTGTGAAGAAACTGACGGTACGTGTAGCCCCCAGAGTACGTGCTGCAATTTCGTATCGTGGATCAACGGATTGAAAGCCAAGTCGAATAGCCCGCACCATGAGCGGAAAGCTCATGACAGCGGCCGAAAGGACCAGTCCGGGCCAGGCGAACGCAATTTTGATACCAAACCACTCTCGTAGGAGTTGGCCTACAGGTGCTTCCGAATTAAAGGTTAGAAGCAGGATGTATCCGGTGACTACCGGAGGCAGGACGAGGGGTAGATTTACTAGTACTTCTACGAGTGATTTAGCTCGGAAAGGGATCCGAGCGAGTATGTATCCGAGAAAAATACCTCCTGGAAGGGATAGCAGTACGACACAAAATCCAACCAGGCAGCTTCTTTTGACCGCGGCCCACTCTTTGGATGAAAACCAGGAAGTGGATTTGTCGGAGGGTGTCAGGTCTGTGTGAGGGATTGCTAGAGAAAAGTCTTGCGTGGTCGTGTTAACAATGAATTGGTGTTTTCTGTAAATGGTGGCTGCCTGGGGGGACTGCAGGTATTCAAAGAGCTCTATCGCTCCGGGACGAGGACGACGATGT
The DNA here is from genome assembly GCA_963996245.1 of uncultured Planctomycetia bacterium. Lineage (GTDB taxonomy): Bacteria > Planctomycetota > Planctomycetia > CAXEIY01 > CAXEIY01 > CAXEIY01. The sequence continues at coordinate 13,397 of CAXEIY010000303.1, forward strand.
CGAAGTAAGACGAGAGGATAGTTAATGGGTGAATGAAGATGGTCGGGTATGCTCAAGGCGGTTTTCAATTTTTCGGGACGGACATAGGTATCGGTAGCGTAAACGATGCCAGCTTGAGCGCTGGCGGTTTCCACGTAGGCCAGGGTAGTTCTGACGTTGTCACCACTGATGATTTTGTCTTCCAGAGAGTCAAGTAGTCCTGTTGCATTCAGGGCTTCGCGTGCGTAAATGCCGGCAGGTACCGATGGGTTGGCCAGCGCCAAGTTTTCAATCTGATCGTTGAGGAGATCCTGTAGGGTACTCACCTTGTGAGATGCGGTGGTCGGAAGGACCACAACGAGGCGGTTTTGTAACAGATTGATGCGATTTTCGATCCGACTTAGTCCGCGTCGATTGGGTTGCTGAGCAATCGTATCGACCCATCGTTCGTTAGCAGAAAGGAATAAATCCGCTCCGGCACCGGATAAAATCTGTCTTGCAAGGGAAGCGGATCCACCCAGTGTCAGTTCGACCTTGTGTCCGGTTTGTAATTCGAACTGCGTGCATATTTCACGCATTACTTCCGTTGTGCTTGATGCAGCAAGAAATGAAATAGCCTGAGTGGAAGCCCGGGATTTGCGAGGTTTTTCTGCCCTGTCCGTGACAGGTAGGTCCGTTTGCCCACCGCTGCTGGGTACGGCACTCAGGATCATGATGAACCAGAGTGGAACAAGAATCCTATGCGTGAAAACAGCAGGGAGAGGATTGTGCATGAAAACAATTGACTATAGGCAGAGGTGGTAGACCCTTTGAGTTAACTCCTACTACTAAAATAGCTGTTTTTGTACTAAAGGGGCAAATACGAATATATGTAAAACGCATTAAAAACCCGGTTATAGAACGGGTATTGGGACGGACAATCGTTACATCAATCATAATCTATTCACGCGATGTTTTTTTGAGACGGATCTCAATAGATAACCGGAGCTATACATCACAGAACGCCTCGTTTGACAGATCTGAAAAAGGGAAATCGAAGCGTGAGTTTCCGGGGGCGGAGCTGACAACCAGATTGGAAAGCCTATGAGAAAGTCAGTGGATGTTTCAAGGCTCGTGCCCTGTGTGTTCAGGTATTAAGTGGCGTGCCGTTTTTTTAGATAGATCGGGCATACAGCTGCACAGTGCGGTCAAGAATCCCGTGAACAGCACGGTTAGACTCAGCAACATCGATATTCCGTGCCACTTCCAGAATTCCTGTCCTAGGGAAGAATCCGAGACCAGTCCTTCATCGGGTATCTTGTCGGACAATGCATGCACTTTCGCGTTTATCCAGGTTGCTTCATTGAGCAGGCAACTGCACATGACAGTGAGTCCCGCAAAAAGCATCCATACTCGAACGCCTGTCCAGTACCGTTGCTTGTAGGCAAAGAACGTACCCAAAACGGCCATTACGGCCAGACAGAAGGCCGTAAGGTAGTAGGCCTCAAAGATCTTTTCAACGATATCACCTGCGGATGTACGAAGAGCGGGGTCATCGAAAGCGACATAAACTTTCCCTCCAGGAAGCGCCCTAAGTACGCTGACACCGGTATAAAAAATGGTAGCAACAACGCCAACCCAAAGACAAAGTGCCATACGAGTTATCAGAATGCCTAATCGTCCAAGCATGGTGCAGCCACTACATGAAAGCAACTCTCGGAAATGGTGTGTCGCAGTTCACACGGACTATTTTCAGCCCGTGTTCACGCGTTCCAGGTATCTGCCGTCTTCTGTACTTACTTTGACACGGTCACCTACATTAATGAAAACGGGTACCTGGACCAGCAGTCCGGTGTCGGTATGGGCGGGCTTTGTGACATCCGTTGCCGCCACTTTTTTCAAACCAGGTTCGGTTTCGGTAACTTCAAGTACGACTGATGAAGGTAGTGTTACGTTGACGATCCTTCCTTCGATCGTCTGGATGTCAACTTCGGTTTCGGAAGTCAGAAAGGAGATGGCATTGTTTTCAAGAGCATCTTTGGGCACGTCTATTTCATCGTAGCTTACCGTGTTCATAAACACGAAAGCTTGGCCACCGTCGTAGCTGTAGGTTGCACGGTGTGTGTCCACATGGGCGACCTCAATCGTTTCCGCACTGCGCAATCTGCGATCGATTATCTTGCTGCTGGACAGATTTCTCATTTTTGCTTGTATGTAAGCAGGTCCTTTACCTGGTTTTACCCAGTCGAGCCCTAGGATGGAATAATGTTCTCCATCAAGGACAATAACTCGTCCTCGTTTTAATTGGCTGGCCGGCAGTTTTGCCATGATTGTTCACACCTTTGTGCGTTCTTGGAGCGTTGGGGGTGGTTTTGTCGTCCGCGTGTATACCTTTTGGAGGGTCGTCGAGACCATTTTGCCTTTGAATGCGTACGATTATTCCTAACATCAATACCGTCAGGATACGAGAGTTGCTTAACCTCAATCAAGGGGAAACAGGACTGTAATTTAACCAGATCGTCGGCTTCACTCGGAGAATCATTTCCCGAGTGGTCCACATTGTATTATCGATAATCCCCGTTCTTAATGAAGAATGAAGGTGTCAGGTAGCATGGTAACTTAGAGGAAATCGTGTGGGTTTGTGCGCATGATGATGGTGTGAGATTGAAAACGCGACGGTTGCCAATAGCGGTCGACTAGAGTAAAAGTGGTCCGACAGTGGTTGGGTAAGTATTTCAGAAACTTCGGGGATATGCGCCCAATGGACCGTGGGGCCGGAATGGTTCGATGCAGTTGGGAAACAGGAGGGCAGATCAAGCAATGATGCCGTTTATGATGCGTTTACAGGAAGCGATTCGATCCAAGGGAACACCGCTTGTTGTAGGGATTGATCCCCATCTCCATCTCTTACCGGATTGTCTCCTTCGGCGCTGGAGCAGTACGGGAGGCGACCCTTTTCAGTGGATCAGCGAGGCCGTAGAAGAATTTTGTCTGAGTGTAATCGATCGGGTAGCGCCGCTGGTTCCTGCGGTCAAAGTGCAAAGTGCATTTTTTGAACGACTTGGCCCCTTGGGGATGGTTGTCATGGGACGCGTCCTGTCATCCGCACGGGATCAGGAACTACTGGTAATTTGTGATGTCAAACGAAATGACATTGGCTCGACGGCAAGGGGGTACGCGGAAGGATTCTTGGGGGCGGAAGGGGAGTCGTGCTCTCCGGATCAAGAATGGCGGAAATCGGATGACGAGTCTGCATTTCAGACGTTGCCCAGTCCCTGGGCGAGTGATGCGATCACCGTAAATCCATACCTGGGTGGAGACAGCCTGGATCCGTTTGTGCAGGTTGCTGAGCGATCACAGGCCGGGATATTTGTTCTGGTGAAAACCAGCAATCCTGGTTCTAAGGACTTTCAGGACCTGGATTGTTCCGGAAGCCCCTTATATTTGCACGTTGCTGATAAGGTGGAGCAATTGTCAACCGCTACCCGAGGTAGCGGCCCCTATGGTGCTGTTGGTGCTGTTGTCGGAGCCACGTTCCCCAAACAAGTTGCAGAACTCCGTGCCAGGATGCCTCATACCTGGATTTTGCTTCCGGGGTTTGGAGCGCAAGGCGCAGGCTCGGACCATGTTCGGGCAGCCTTCGATGCCAAGGGTAGCGGTGCCGTCGTCAATAGCTCACGTGCTATTCTTTTCAGCTTTCGTAATCCACCCTATGCAGACCACTACGGTGAACAGAACTGGCAGGATGCCGTTCTGCAGGCTACTAGAGACAGCATTGAACAATTGTCTCTGAATTGAACTAGACGGGTGCTTGGCCGGGGTAGTGTGTTAGATTAAAAGGGAGGATCGATGTGGTTTCCGCTTAGTTGGAAAGGGCGATTCCCGAAGCACTCCCAGCGTCCATAATCCATCAGTATGGTACCTTGTGCTAAGCCGGCCAGCATTGGGAGCCACCATCGACACGGATTACCTGTCCATTGATGAAGCGACCTGATTCCGATGCCAGGAATCCAATCACAGAAGCGACTTCTTCCGGACGTCCATATCGATCGAGGGTACCTTCGGGAGTCAGTTTCTCTTGATCGATTTCATGGATGACGAGAAACCGTTCCGTTACGGTTCCTCCGGGGGCTACACAGTTAACAGGGATGTTATGAGGTCGCAGTTGTATGGCTAGACAACGGGTGTATTCATGTACTGCCGCCTTGGCAACAGCATAAATAGCCCCGTCATCACGACCGGAACATCCCGCGATTGATCCGATGGTGATGATGCGACCATTTTTTCTTTCAATCATCTCAGGTGCTACTTCCCGGCAGCAGAGCATGGCACTGAGTAAATTTCGGTCCATAACAGCGCGGACATCTTGCAGGGGAATGTTGATGCAGTCATCGGGATCGGGACGTCCGCCTCGACCAGTGCCCGTTCCCTGAGCACCGATGTCACCACCGGCATTGCACACCAGTATGTCGATCTGGCCAAAATGAGCACGGATTTCATCAGCGACGCGTTTGACTTCTCCCGGGTCGGTTACATCCCCCCATACGGGCAGGGCAGGGCTACCTGTCTGTTCTGATATTTCCTGAGCAACCTGGTCCATCGAGTGTCCTTCATTGAAAGACTTGGGAGAATCGGGGCGTGTTCCGTGCAGGACAACAGAAGCTCCCATGTACGCCAGCCGGGTGGCCATCACCCGGCCCAGTCCTCTACTGGATCCGGTTACCCAGGCAACCTGGTTCTTGAGTGAGTCGTTCGGATACATAATGGTTACCATTTTGAAAGGAGTTAGGAAGTGAGGAGTTCCGATAATGAGGAAGTATAGGAGTTGCCTTGGGCAAGAGCAAACAGACTTGTTCGAAGCGATATAGTGAAAAAGTTCGTATAAAAGTATAATACTGTGAGGATGGGAATGGGTTGTCACGGTTGATGTTGGGCGGAAGGAAATCAAATGCATTGTCCGGCATGTCATGTGCCGATGCAGGTATTACGGCGCACATATCACAAGAGGCATAAGTGGGTGTGTCCGCGTTGTAATAAGACTCGTCGCACTTCAGCTAGGTATCAGCGGATGTCTCGAGTTCGAGTCAGATACGAAGGTTAATCCCTTGGCAGCAAATGGACATGAGAGACTTTTGGCAAAGGACAAAGAGGAATACTGAGTGAGCATGCAACGTACCCTGGTGTTACTGAAGCCGGATTGTGTTCAGCGTCGTCTTATCGGACGGGTTCTTCAGAGGATTGAAGAAAAAGGTATTGTGATCCTGGCAATGAAGATGTTGCGGGTGACATCGGAACTGGCACGAGAGCACTATGCGGAACATCTTTCCCGGCCGTTTTATCCTTCTTTGGAACAATTCATTACCAGCGGGCCAGTTGTAGCGATGGTACTCGAAGGTGAAGGCGTGATCGATGTGATGCGCAAACTGATGGGCAGCACGTCGGGATTGAATGCTGAGCCCGGCACTATTCGGGGAGATTTTAGTCTCAGCCATCAAATGAATCTGGTTCATGGGTCTGACAGTGAAGCGAGTGCGGCACGCGAAATTGCGTTTTATTTCTCCGAAGACGAGATTTGTGATTAAAGGAGTCTGTTCTTAGCCATTGGACCGGCCTTGGTGATGAACAGTAAGCGAAATCAGCGTCATTCTTTCCTTGTTTGACTCAGCGGCGGCACTTTCATGGGTGCTGCGTCCCATCTGATTGCGTGTTGGATTGGACTTCCCTGACCATACCTTCGAAGAGTGTTTCTTCACTCCTATGGTTGTTTTTCCACGGATTGTCCCACCTGTCTTGGTTGTAACGATTAGTGCTAATTTAGGGTGTTTAGCGGGCCGGGGTCGAAGATTTAAAGTTGGAAAGCACCCGTGTCCGATTTTTACTCAGACCCTTGTGTTAGATGGAAATGCGAAATGCCTCCCTGGGTCTTAGGGGTATTATTGCCGACCATCTACAGAACACCTGCTTATGTCAGTAAAGGATTTGCAAGAACTGGGAAAGTGCTCGTTACTTTTTCAGTTGCTCCCAGGAGGGGACAGGATGGTTTCTTATTGTGATCGCTCTCGATTTCCCAGAGTTCGTGCAACTTGGTTGATTCTATTTTCAGGGATCCTGACCTTTGCCGGTTGTACACGGGAACACCACCGCGAACTGGCTGACCAGGATGCCTACGGATTCATTGAATCGGCTTCTGAGGATCCTCGCTGGTCTTTAAAGGAATTCTCGATCGATATCGATCCACGTAGTCGATATTACGACCCCAATGATCCTGATTTTCCACCGATGCCACCGGACGATCCAATTTCTGCTGAGTTCATGACGGAAGTCAACGGTCATAAAGGCTACGACTGGAAAAAAGACTACGGAACCACAACGGAAATGCAAAATCCCATCTGGCGTGAAAAGCTAAGCGAAACCGTAGAAATGACTGACGAAAAAACCATGGTCCTTGGGCTGGATGATGTGATTCGTCTGCGGCGTATTCACGGTTTGAATTATCAGCAACAACTGGAGACGCTGTACCTTTCGGCCATTGACGTCAGCAGTGAACGTTTCAGACTGGATATGCAGTTTTTTGGTGGCAATGACACGGACATTACTGACACCGGTAAGCTGTCTACGGATACTGATTTTCAAGCCCGTAACAAATTTGCCAGTGCGGGAAATCTGTTAGTCGGTTTTGCGAATACGTTTGTCTGGGATTTTGCCGGTCCCGATTCAAACAGCCTGGCTTCCTCACTTTTTAATTTCAGCTTGGTGCAACCGTTACTGCGTTCCGCAGGTCAGGACATTGCTCTGGAACAGCTCACGCGTGCCGAGCGAGGTTTCCTGGGTAACTTGCGTGCTTATCAGCGCTGGAGGCACGGTTTTTACACCGATATTGCCGTAGGCGGCGGCGGCACGGGCGGCCCCAGTCGATTCGGAGGATTTTTTGGTGGAACCGGTCTGACAGGATTTACCGGCCAGGGTGGCAGTGGTTTTGGCGGAGTGGGTGGTGCCAGTGGATTTGGAGGTTTCGGCTTCGGCGGCGGCGGCGGTGGCGGTGGCGGTGGTGGTGCCGGAGGACTGGCGGGGGGTGGTGCCGGAAGTGTAGGAGGATACATCGGCCTGCTGCAACAGCAACAGTCTCTCAGGAATCAGCGTGACAATTTCGATGCTCAGTTTCGTACCCTGCGTCTGCTGGAAAGTCAGCTGGAAGGTGGCATGATCGATCTGGATCAGGTCGACCGATTTCGTCAATCAATTCAGACATTACGGGCGAGTTTAAACGACGCTGAAAACTCAATGATCAATTCGATACAGGACTTCATTACCGGAGAGCTGGATCTGCCCCCTGATTTGAGGGCGGAACTGGATGACAGTTTTATTCAGCCTTTTCAGTTTATTGATCGCAAGGTCACAAACCTTCAGAACAGGATTAACGATTTTCAGATGGCGGTTGGAGACTTACCTCAAGTCCCCGACCTGATGGTCATGGAACAGCTGTTCGATGATATTAACCAGTTGCAACAGAATACACAGTCGCTATTTGAACTGGTGGTTAAGGATCTGCAGCATCTCGAAGATCAATCCTCTGAGCGTATCAACTACATGTCGCAGGATCAGATTCCTGTATTTAATGAAGCGAAGAAGGTGTTGGCTGATAACTTGAGTGAGCTGTTGGAGCGTTTCGACGTCACCGTAAAGTCACGGGATCAACTGAGTATGAATCTTGCTGCCGGAACCGAATCGGCTACGGCTGACGGAGTGGTGGAACTGGCGGCGGAACTCTACTCGATAGTACAGGAGATCTCTCTGGTACAGGCACGTACTCGAATGGAATCGATTGTTCTGGTTCCGTTCGAGTTAACCACGGATCAAGCCGTCGAAATAGCGAGAGCTTATCGCCTGGACTGGATGAACAATCGTGCGGCGATTGTCGATAGCTGGAGACTGGTGCAATACAATGCAGATCCTCTGCAGTCCAGTCTCAGTATCGTTACCAGTGGAAGCATTGGTACCGTGGATCGCAACGTAGCAAAATTCCGTGCAGACGAAGGGTCCCTTAAGTTAGGGTTTCAATTCGACGCACCGCTTACACGAGTGCTGGAAAGGAACAATTTCCGACAGGCTTTGATTGACTACCAGCGGTCTCGGAGACAGATCATCCAGTTTGAAGATACCATTTACGAAGGTTTTGATCAGACGTTGAGGTCGATGAAGCAGTTGGAGCTGAATATGGATATTCAGCGGTCTGCGATGATTATTGCCATTCGCCGTGTGGACACACTTCTCGAGCAGTTGAGGGAACCTCCCGCACCTGCAGCACCCGGAGCACTGCCCACCCAACTCGGTCAGACGATAGCCAATGATCTTCTGTCAGCCCTGTCTGATTTAACCAATACGCAGGACAACTTTATGAGTGTCTGGCTCCGTCACTACCAGGCACGCATGCTGTTTATGCGTGACTTAGGGATTATGGAACTGAACGATGAAGATGTCTGGATTGATGTATCTCTCGAAGAAGCGCTTCGGTCCGCTGAAGAATTTCGTGATCAGGCACTCCCTCCCGAGGTTCCTCAGGCATGGATAGAATTAGCGGGTAAAGAGACTCTGGTGGCAGCGGATTCATCGCAGAGCGGTCAACAATCCACTCGTGATAATTCCAGCGGAAAGAGAGCCAAAGGAAAGAGTCTGTTATCACGATTACTCGAGAAAAAGAGGAATAAGAATAAACATCCAGAGGATCCTTTTAAGCAACCTGAACGTGCTGCGGACGTCGTAAAAAGGCATCAAAGTGATGACGGCAAACAGGACGTAAAGGACAGGTATCGCGAAGCACTAACCAAACCATCGGTTCGTAATGCTTCCAGTCGCACTGACTGGATAGGCAGTGACAGAGTGCGTAACACACGTGCGGCCAGCCGTCGTTCCCGGGAACAGAAATGGACCCGTTCCGAAAGAGGTGGGCGCAATGATAACTCGGATGACTCCTGGTCACAGGTTCCGGATTCGCCGGGTACGGATCGACTGAGGAGTGCTCCCGATACGGGTGAATTACAGGAGTCTTTGCTGAGGCAGGAAGAGGGTTCTGGTGACGCGATCGAGGTATCTAGCCAGCGTTTGCAGCAGAAATTTTCATGGCAGCAGGACGCACAGGACAATGCCGGAAACGGGAGATCTCGTTTGGAAGATTCCCGCATCCACCCGAGAACAAGCGGGGCACTGAATGATAACCAGAGATTGAACCGGCGATCGGGCCTGCCCTCGATCAAGCAGCGTATCGCTCCGGTCCGGAGGAATTCAAGAATCCGTGAGAGTGAAGCTGACCGCGGTGTGTCCGATCTATCTCAGGGCACTCCGAAACAGTTGTCCGATCCGCTTCGGACACGTTTGACGACGGGGGCATCAGCCGGTTCGTTCCCCAATCGCGCTGATCGCGGAATGCAGAAACGACTTCCCGGCTTCCGTAATGGTCAGAAGCAACTTCAGCCGTTCCGCAAAATGGACCAGCAAACCAAGCGGTCGAATGACCTTCCTGAGGAGGCCGTGCATGGTACGGTTCGTTCTTCGGCGAAGGCAACATCGACAACGGAGTCCTACCGTGATTTTTTAGAGCGGGTACGTGCTTCAAATGAACCGTCCGGACGATAAAAAGGTGTTCCTGGACGGTCAAAACGCAGTACAAAGGTACACGTGCCAAGCGTGATCAGCCATCCAGTCAGTCCGTGGGGTTACGTGGAAATGCCGGCTGCAATCGGCTGCTTTTTGGGAAATTATCCCTAAATTTTCGCCCTTAGAGCAATGAAAGCTGTTTATAATGCAGCCTTGATAGGTGATAATTAACGGTGTTGCATCCCATGAGGGAAGTTCCCGGTGGGGCACGGACTATACCAAGCAAGCGTAGATTCCCTGTTTTCGAGAGGAAATACATATGTACAGGACCGCCGCCAATCGTGGTCGTAGCCCCCGAACTCTGCATGCGATGAGGAAAGTGCTTTCGAACCGAAGAGGATCGACGCTGGCCATTGTGATGATTGTTCTGGCGGTCATTGTCATTGGGGGATTTATCCTTTTTGGTACAAACATCGTGTCTGGAGAAGACGAACAGGAAAACATCCTGACCTATGACGTAACCAAAGGTCCACTGGTCGTAACCGTTACCGAGGATGGAAACCTGGAGAGTGCCAGTAACAAGGAACTCAAGTCACAGGTCAAGGGTGGGTCATCGATTCTTTTTATTGTCGAAGACGGAACACGCGTGGAAGCGGGAGATCTTCTGGTAGAACTCGACTCATCAGGTATCGAAAGTCAGCTCGACCAGCAGAAAATCGTCGTTGAAAAGGCGCGTGCCAGTAAAATTCAGGCTGAAACCGATTGGGAAGTGGCCAAGATTTCCATCAAGGAATATCTCGAAGGGATTTTCAAAAAGGATATGCAGCTCTGTGACGGCAATATCACGATCGCCAAGGAGAATCTTTCAAGCGCTGAGAACTCACTCGAATACACCCAGCGTATGATGCGCAAAGGTTATGCGACACAGTTGCAGTTGGAATCGCAGGCCTTTGCCGTAGAACGAGCCAAGCTGGATCTGGCCGCTGCAGAAACCGACAAAGAGATTCTGGTGAAGTTTTCCAAAGTCAAAACCCTGACCGATCTAGAAGCAAAACGTGATGCGGCAGAGGCTAAGATGCTTTCCGAACAGGTGACGTTTAAGGCGGAAGGGGACACATTGACGGATCTGGAAGGGCAAATGGATTTCTGTAAGATCGTAGCCCCTCAGAGCGGAATGGTCGTTTATGCTAACCAGCGGAGTCGCTGGGGACAGCAGGGAGCTCAAATCGAAGAAGGAGCCAGTGTTCGTGAGCGACAGTCCATTATCAAGTTACCTGATTTAACGCAGATGCAGGTTAAGGTGACGGTTCACGAGTCCAAAGTAGAGTCCCTGCGTCGTGGTATGCGTGCCAATCTGAAAATTCAGGACCGGGAACTTCAGGGAACGGTGGTTCGTATTGCCACGCAGCCGGAACCCGGTGGGTTTATGTCTGCCAACATCAAAGAGTATGCCACGATTGTTAAGATTGATGGAACACCAGAGGACCTTAAGCCCGGAATGACCGCCGCGGTAGAGATTCTCGTGGCCAAGAAAGATGACGTTCTCACGATTCCAGTACAGTGCATTGTCGAAACGGGCAAAAAGTTTTACTGCTGGGTTCAGACAGAAGGTAACGAGGTGGAAAAACGTGAAGTGATTCTGGGACCGAGCAATGATAAAGTGATTGAGGTCAAGGATGGTCTCAACGAAGGGGATCAGGTTCTTCTGAATCCTCGTGCCACCCAAGACGACGCACGCGATACCGTTGTGATCGAAGAAGACGTGGATACCGACAAAAAGTTTGGGGAATTGAAAGAACCGCTCAAGGAGGAAGCTCAGCCACGTAAGCGTGGTGGTGGCGGTGGCGGCGGTGGACGCCGTGGCGGTGGATTTGACCTCATGCAGTATGACAGCAATAGCGATGGCAAAGTCAGTAAGGACGAAGCTCCAGAGCGGATGCGGGAGTTCTTTGACCGCATGGATCCCAACAGTGATGGGTTCATCGATGCCAAAGAGATTGCGGATATGAGACGGCGATTTGGCGGTGGCCGAAGAGGTGGCGGTGGCGGTGGCCGAAGAGGTCAGCGAGAGGAAGCTGCCGAGTCAGGTTCGGAGGAAGCTACCGAGTCAGGTTCGGAGGAAGCTACCGAGTCAGGTTCGGAGGAAGCTGCCGGTGGTGGCCAGAGCCGACGCCAGTTTAACCTGATGGACTATGACAAGGATGGAGATGGCAAAGTCAGTAAGGATGAAGCGCCCGAGCGGATGCGCAGTTTCTTTGACCGCATGGATCCCAACAGTGATGGGTTTATTGATGCCAAAGAGATTGAAGATATGACCAAACGGTTTCGTGCCGGTGGCGCTGGTGGTGCCGGCGGCGGTGGTGGTCAGAACTAATCGGGGGTTTTTCAGATGGACGCGCTATGCGGTAGCGGACGGAACGCTGCTGGGTAGAGGGGAAGTTTGGAGAGAATTTGGCCAATGGCGATTTGTCACGGGCCGATCGTGCGTTGTTAGCACAAAGGAGAGGTCCCGGAATGCTGAATTTGAATACGTTGCGGATGGGTTTCCGGAGCCTGGGGCTGCACAAACTCCGATCGGCGCTCACGATCCTTGGTATTTTGATTGGTGTTACGGCGGTCGTATGGCTGGTAGCGATGGGCGAAGGGGTCAGTCACCAGGCCCAGGAGCAGATCAAGGAACTGGGTGCTACCAATATCATCGTTCGAAGTGTGAAGCCCCCCAAAGAGTCCTCTGCTACTGCCGGCCGAGGATTTCAGTTTCAGAGTTATGGACTGTTACGCGATGACTATGACCGAATTGTGAGCACCATTCCTACGATCACGCGTGCTGTGCCCATGCGTGAAATTCCCAAGGAAGCGCGTTTTCTCGACCGCGCTTTGGATATCAAGCTGGTCGGATGTACCGAAGCCTACTTTGATATCAATCATCTGAATATGGGCAGAGGCCGTTTTCTGAGTGACCGCGATGTTGCGGATGTAGACAACGTGGCGGTGCTTGGCAGTGAGGTCGCTAATCAACTGTTCCCCTATGAAAACCCTGTAGGGAGAAGCATTCTGATAGACGGTACCTTTTACAGTGTCGTGGGGGCTACCGAAGAACGGGCGGCCTCGGCCGCTATTGGTGGGAGTCTGGAGGCACGCGAGTACAACTCGGATGTCTACATTCCGCTGGCGACTCTTCGTGCCCGTATCGGTGATCAGGTTAACACGTCGCGATCGGGAGGGCTGGAAGGTGAGGTCGTCGAGTTGAGTCAAATGACGTTAACCGTGGGTGACGTGAGCGAGGTTGATGAGACTGCTGGCAGCATTGAACGCGTACTGGACAAGTTTCATGAGAGTAAAGATTACGCGGTCGTGATTCCGAAGGAACTGCTTCGCCAGGCAGAGGTGATGCAGATGATGTTCAACGTGCTGCTCATCCTGATCGCGGGTATTTCTCTTCTCGTCGGAGGAATCGGGATCATGAACATCATGCTGGCTACGGTTACCGAACGAACCAAGGAAATCGGGATACGTCGCGCACTGGGTGCCAAACAAGGGCATATTACAGCTCAGTTTATCAGCGAAACACTGATTCTCTCTTCGATCGGCGGAATAGTCGGGGTCGTGCTGGGTGTTTTCTGCCCGTATATTGTCGACGGTTTGCGTAGTGGTGTTCTCCTGGTGGATCCTAATTTTCTAGATGGTCTTCCTGACAATATTCAGAATCTGCAGCCGCGTGTAGCGCAGTGGTCTGTCTATGTGGCCTTTGGTATTTCTATCTTTGTCGGCTTGGTTTTCGGTATTATTCCGGCACGCCGTGCGGCGCAAATGGACCCGATTGAGGCTTTAAGGCACGAGTAACCATATTAGCTCAATCCAGCTGGCGTTGAGAGAGTGATGTGGTGAACAGGGACGGGTTAAGGTGATCATGTTGGTTGCGTTTTGTCCGTGATCGTACTGTGATGTCCCGGGAGTTTGACATGAATCAGCAGGTGGTAGATCCCCTGACTCGGCGAGCCGCTTTGCAGCTGGGTACCGGTCTGTTCGGCCTTTCGCTGCCTGGTTATCTGGCCGCCGCCCGTGCCGGCCATGTCGACCCTGCCAAACGCGATTATTCGTGTATTTTTCTGTTTCTGGCCGGTGGAATCAGCCACTTTGAATCCTGGGACCCGAAGCCGGATGCTCCGGTTGGTATCCGGGGACTCTGGAATCCTCAATCAACCAACGTCCCGGGCACGTTTATCACCGAGAAAATGCCATTGCTGGCCCGAATGATGGATAAGGTGGCGATTGTTCGATCCTGGAAAGGGGCCAGTGGCAGTCATGGCGATGCTTCCAAGCACGCCATGAGCGGTGTGCTGCCCCGGTCGCGTGACCAGCAGTTCTTCCCGAATTTCGGATGCATTGCGAGCATGCTTCTTGGGACCCGCCAACCCGGTATACCGTCTTATGTCGGTGTCCCTGTTGCGGCCCGGTACACGACACCATCGGGATATCTCGGTCCGGCTTTTTCCGCTTTTGATGTTGACGGTGATCCCAGTTCAAAGGACTTCCAGATTGAGGGACTTCGGTTGGCTCAGGGACGATTTGAGACGCGTCGAAGTCTGCTCGACCAGGTGGACAATCTTGGTCGCCTGGCTGCTTCGGCCAACCCGACGCTTTCGATTCACGACAACCTGTTCGAGGAGGCTGTGACCACGCTTACCAGTGGTGCGATTCAGAAGGCAGCGAAGCTGGAAGAGGAATCCCGGGCGGTACGGGAGCGGTACGGGATGAACATCTATGGCCAGCGGGTGCTGCTGGCTCGCCGAATGATTGAATCCGGCGCTCGGTTTGTGACGGTCAACCATGCGGTCCAGGGAGGGCTGTTTGGTAAAGGAGTGACCAATGGCACCTGGGACAATCACGGTTGGTTATTTGATTCGATGATGTCGTTCGGCTCTCGTCCGGCCGCTGTGGGCAAGGACCAGACATGGCACTCGTACCAGGGGCCGGGTAACCTGCCTCAGCTGGACATGTCGCTGACTTCACTTTTGACGGATCTTGAGGAACGTGGGCTTCTGGATTCGACCTTGGTGGTGGCGATGGGCGAATTCGGCCGTACTCCCAAGATTAATAAGACGGCTGGTCGCGATCACTATCCCCGGGCCGGGAACGTACTGCTGGCTGGAGCTGGTGTGAAGGGCGGTGTGGTAATCGGCGCGACCGATCCCAATGGAACCGCTCCAGTGACACGGCCATGGACACCTGTTGATTTCGGTGCGTCAATCTATCATGCCCTGGGAATCGATCCCGAAAAAACGTATTTTCCGCGACTGCCCAGACCGACTAAGATTGCCGACGGTCAGGTTATCGAAGGATTATTCGCCTGAAAATCGTTTCGACCGAGGGTATATCTGTAAGGATAGATGATTGCAGAAGTGCTTTTTGTAACCGTGTGATAGCGATGTGAACGAACCCGTTTTGAGATGCTGTTTTCCGGAATACCCTGACAGGACGCCATGCCGCTGATCAGTGGCGTATCCCGAATCGACTTCTTTCGGGAGCTACGGGCTCATAGTACTAAGATCATCGATCAGCGATTCAACGGTCAGTGCGATGTGGACGCGTCTATTAAGGTGTGTTTCGGCTTCCAGACATCGTTCAATCAACTCGATTAAGCGGTCGGTAGCACCCAGAATGTCTTGAGCGCGGGTCATGTGATCCGATAGCACGGAGACGGCGTTCTGTTGAAGGGAATCCATTATCGGCTGTGACGAACCTGCAGAGATATTCCATAACGTGTTTCGGTAAAACTGTATGCAGAATCGAATCAGAATTCGGGCATGTTGATGTTGCTTGACAGATTCACTACCTGCCGATTCCACAAAAGCGAGTGTTTTTCGGGCAAAAGTGAGCGCGGCAAGGGTGGTTTCGTGGTTTCGTTTATTTCCGGTTTGGAGTCCCTGTTCGGGATTCTTTCCCACATTGGTAATCTGTGGCAGGGTTTCGAGAAGCGTTTTTCGAAATGACCGGATGTTTTCATCGGTAAATGCAATGGCCTGTTCGACACTCCCTTCACCGAGCGCGGCGAACAGGGCAGCCTGATCGGAATCATCGACTCCGTGGTGCTGCCGCAGAAGGGTAGCAATATGTTTCTGATTCAACGGGGAAAAGTACACGATGGAGCAGCGTGATCGTATGGTGGCCAGCTGAAGTTGCGGATGCGTACCGATAAGGATCATTAGTGATCCGGGAGGAGGTTCTTCGAGCGTTTTTAGCAAGGCGTTGGAAGACTCGTGGCTGAGGTAATCGGCATCGTCAATAATGGCTATTTTATGGGTTCCACGGGATGCCTTGATAGCCAGCTGATAACAGAGTCCTTCACGTCCGCGCTGTTCACGACGGCCAATAAACAGTTCTACGGGCAGTTCGTGCTTGTCTTTTGGTTTACGCACCATGAAAAAGTCAGGGTGTGTTTCTACAGCGACCTGGCGACAACCGGGACAGCTCTGGCAGGGTGTGAACGAATCGTCTTGTCGGTTTTCACACAACAGTGCCTGGCTCAGTGTCACTGCAAATAGACGTTTACCGATACCTTCCGGACCAACAAAGAGATAGGCATGTGCCAGACGTTTTTGCTGGATCAGAGAGCGAAATTGCTCCAGGACCGATTCGTGGCCGAGTACAGAGTGCCAAGCCAATGCTATTGACTCCTATCATTCTTACGTATTTCTGGTGCATCGGCATAGAGCGGGAGATGCCGGTAATAGACTTCCAGTGTTAACAGGGCGAGGCTGGTAACATAGAGTCTGCCTCCCGAAGCGCCGTGAGGTTCGGAATAAGGAAACGTAAGTGCTCCGGTTTTTGGGTTACGTTGGGGAGGTCCGAGTGGATCCCAGCTTCCGAATTCACAACCCCGAATTTTACTTTGTGTGTTGACCAGCAGTGGTTGGATACGATTGTTCCACATAACCCATGGCCTTCCTTCCATGTGGTGCATGACCTGCGTCGCGTAGTACCAATAGTAGAAGTTGCGTTTTTCCTGTGGAGGGTAAGTCAGGTGAGCCTGTGGGTTGGGTAAGTATTTCTGGAGCAGCCAGTTAACACCAGCCCGCATGGCTGGATTCTGCCTGGGGACTCCCAGGTACATGCGGCACAGCAGTGCTTCGGCCGTCATGGTGGGAGTGGCACCAACCGTTTTAGGCATATATCCATAAGTAGCTCCCTGGGGATCCTTGGCAGCGGAATTGAGATAGCGTGTGGCTCCTAAAACAACTTCACCGGGGATGTTTAAACCGGCTATCGCACCACTGGCAAGAGCCATCAGTTGCCACCCTAGGACAGAGGTGTCACCCGGTTGCCCCGGACCATAACGCCAGCCACCTCCTGACTGATCCTGTGACCGCATGATGAATCCCAGAGCCCGTTCGACGGGTTCGCGGAGCAGTTTGTCATCACCACTCATGGCATAGGCTTCACAAAGCGCGATACTGGCGATGCCATGGCTGTACATGGATCCACCACCACTGGTCAGACTTCCGTTGTTTTGCTGTTGGCCCAGCAGCCATGCAAGACCTCCGGAAATAATTTCATTGGAAGCTCCCACTTCGTGCGTACTTCCCGATGCTAAGAACGGAAGCAGGGCGAGTCCGGTAGCAGCGGTATCGGATTGCATATTTCCAATACCACGGCACTGTCCGGTGTTACATCGATGTAGGCTCCAGCTCCCGTCCTTGTTCTGATGGCGTGTCAGCCAGCCGAGTCCGAGTGCGACGGCATTTTCAGATGCGACACTTCCACCATAGGCTTGTAAGAGCTGTTTCTTGAGGTTGCCCGTACGGCCACTGATCGGTCGAGATAAGGCAAACTGGCCGCTTGCAGCTCGGGAAAGATCCGCTCGAGAGGATTGGGAACGAATGTCGGTGGCTAGCATCCCCAGTTCTGGTGCAATAACCGGATCCGGGCGTGTGGCTTCGATGTCAAGTGATTCTGGACGGGCCGGTTTTAAAGAATCTTCTTCGAGTTCGGCTACGGAGTCGTAATTGATGGCTTCACTGGCATTGAGTTCCGGGGCGAGTTCAATGGAATTAAACAGTTCTTCTCCCTGGTCATCCCCCGTTCGGGAATCGAGAGTAAAAGCAGGTATTAACAGGTCGCGCGGTGCCGAACTGACCAGTGCCAGGACAAGCAGGATAACCGTGTGAACGATAAGGCTGGTGAACCAGGGTGGACTTTCTCGAAGCCAGTTTTGGAGCCAGGTTGCCCGTTTCCTGAGCATCTGGGCAGTTGGGATATTCAACGATTGTCGAGATGGGGGTGCATCGCTTGTCATGGACCTGGTATGGACCTTTGTAAAGCGGCCAGTTGGGTTTCGAGCCTCGTCAAAAAAACATCTTAGAATAACAGGGAAACCGATCTTTCCTGCATGTTTCAATGAGCGAAAGAGCCCATCTCTCTACCCATTTATTTTACTATACGGTAATCGGGGATCCGAAGTTCTGCCAGCAGTAAAAAAACCCAAATACGATTATTCATGTCCAGACGAAACGGGTCAATAAAGGGTTGGAAACATAGTTGACAGGGTTGGATCATAACTCTGTGTGGAATGGCAAACTTCTGTTGGAAAGTTTACGGTATGTTAGTATCTACAGGATAAATCGCATGCGTTGGTAAGAAAACAGGAAGCGAGTCTTGTATTTGTTTTTGGAGAGGCTGGCATATTCCCCTTGAAGGCCCGTTACGAAGTCAGTTCGGTAAGATGTGAATAATCGATGAGCTATCAATACAGTTATGACGTGATCGTTGTGGGTGCAGGGCACGCCGGATGTGAAGCAGCTCTGGCCTGTGCCCGTCTTGGAGTGCGCACGGCGCTGTTAACGATGAATTGCGATACGGTGGCTCAAATGAGCTGTAATCCGGCAATAGGTGGGGTGGCCAAAGGGCAGATGGTGCGTGAAATCGATGCCCTCGGCGGTGAGATGGCAAAGGTGATTGACCAGACGGGTATCCAGTTTCGTTTGCTCAATCGACGAAAAGGCCCGGCGATGCACAGTCCGCGTGCACAGGCCGACAAGAAGCTATATCAATTTGACATGAAAGGTCGCGTCGAGGGCCAGGAGAATCTCACACTGCGTCAGGAAGTGGTAGAGGGGCTGTGGGTTGAAGAAGATCAGATTAAAGGCATTCACGTAAAGGGGGCAGCGAGCTATCGTGCTTCGGCTGTAATCCTGACAACCGGTACTTTCATGCAAGCGGTGATGCATACAGGGGAATCAAAATCGCAAGGGGGGAGGGCTGGTGAAGGAGCTACACAGGGAATTTCTGAAAGTCTGGTCAGTCACGGTGTGAAGCTGGAACGGTTCAAAACGGGAACGCCGCCACGCGTCAACGGGCGGACCGTCGATTTTTCTGTTTTAGAGGAACAACCCGGGGACGCTCAGCCTCAGGCGTTTTCATTTCAGACAACTGTTATCGAACAGGAACAGATTCCGTGCTTTATTACCCACACCAATGAATCCGTACACGACATCATTCAGGCCAATCTCGATCGGGCGCCAATGTACAGCGGTCAGATTGACAGTACCGGTCCACGATATTGTCCTTCGATAGAAGACAAAGTGGTCCGTTTTTCTGATCGTACCAGTCATCAGATCTTTCTGGAGCCTGAAGGCCGCAACACACGAGAAGTGTATTGCAACGGTATTTCAACAAGTCTTCCCCGGGATGTGCAGGAATCCATAATACATTTGATTCCCGGACTCGAACGTTCCGAGATCATGCGATTTGGTTATGCTGTCGAATACGATTATGCTGATCCAACGCAGCTCTGGCACACTTTGGAGAGCAAGTGTGTTGAAGGACTCTACTTGGCTGGGCAGATTAACGGAACAACCGGTTACGAAGAGGCGGCCGGGCAGGGGCTCTTGGCTGGGATTAATGCGACAATGAAGATACAGCAGCGCCCTTCTTTTGTTCTGGACAGGAGCCAGGCTTATCTCGGTGTCATGATCGATGACCTGGTTACACGTGGTGTAGATGAACCTTATCGCATGTTTACTTCACGCGCTGAATACCGTCTTCTGTTGAGACAAGATAATGCGGACCGTCGGCTCATGCCATTAGGGTATCGAATTGGTTTGGTTAATCAGGAGGCTTGGGACGGTTTGCAGAAAAAGGAACAGCAAATTGAGACGTTGACCACTCAGTTGAGGAGTATCCGCGTTGGAAGTGACTCCGCAGAAAAGATTTTGCGAAGACCGGAAACCACCTGGGAAAGCTTAATGGAGAGAATACCGGAATTACGAGGAAGTATCTGTTCCAGTGAGGTGATGAGACAAGTAGAGATTGAGACGAAATATTCTGGTTATGTTCAACGTCAGTCTCTCGAGATCGAACGGCATCAACGATTAGAGTCAAAAAAGATACCAGAATTTTTTGATTTTCAAGCCGTCCCTCAGTTACGTGTTGAGGCACGTGAAAAATTTCTTAAAGTGCATCCCACTAGTTTGGGGCAAGCGAGTCGCATCAGTGGGATTACACCAGCTGACCTGGCGGTTCTCATGGTTTATCTGGATGGGCGTGCTGTGATTCCGATGGAATCGGAGATGTAAGAGGTCTGTGATTGGGAATCCGGAGACCTGGGAGGGACGCCCTGTTCGAGGTGGTAGAGAAACGCTGCGTTGTAGTTTGGCATAATACGTTGAATGGAACGACTGAATGACAACGTTGTTCGATCACCGGTTCGTTTGTCCAGCTGCTGCCGGAAGAAGCGATGAGCCTCTGGGGGACCATGAAGAAAGAAGTTCACCCAGGCCCAGGATTCACGATAGTCCTGGGAGGTCATTTCTGAAGTGTCCTTCAGCTGTTCAAGGCTTGCTAGATCAGGATACCACTTTTGGTGACGATCTCGAATAAGCGCTGTTGCATGAGAGGTGTTCCATCCACCGGGTACTTCAAAGTATTCGGCGAGCCCTTCGTCAATCCACAAGGGAACATCTTCCAGATAGGTATGTAACAACGCATGTGTGAGTTCATGACGCAGGTCATTCATTAATTGTGGACTTTGACAGGTGTAGACATCCAATGCGATGTCTGTTCCGATAAAATAAGCGCGTCTTTCAGGGAGATCCGGGTAGTAGGTTTCAAAGAAGTTCTGATATTCAGAAAAAGTACGGAATAGGTAAATGTTAATGGGTCTGCTTTGCATGGGGATCTTATAATTCATGGAAGGATGTTCCGAATTCAGTCCCAGTAAAGAACGAATTTCGGTTCGGAGAAATTCCAGTTCTGCTACGAAACGAGGGTCGGTAATCCTGATATCGCTTATCAAATGAAACATGCCGATTTGTTTTGAAAAACGACTTGGTAGTTCAGGAGGTTTCTGCAGTGTGACGCATGCACCAGAAAAGATGGCCAGAAGAGGCAGGCACGTCAGCAGAGCCCATTCGAAACGGGTTCGGGTATACTTTTCGGAAAAAACGATGTGGTACAGAATGGGGTGATCGACTCGTTTGTCAGATTTCTGGTAATGGAGTGTTTGAAAGCGTTTCAAGGTGGTTACGGGACCAGATGGAAAGAAATAATTGTCAGAAGACCAATTGGAATAGAGTATTCTCGGACACGGTGGGTTGAGGGTGCAGAGGTCCGTGCCGTCAGGGTTCCTTTTAAGGTGGGTAAGTGTTGAGATGCTCTTTCTGTCGTATCACAAGAGTCAGATCGTGGTTGAGGGTAAATAGAAAGAGGGAGGAAGGGGTGATGAAGAGCGCGGGTATCAGGATGTGGCATGATGAATACAGCGTATAAAGTTGGGTTCCCATTGTTTGATATCGAAGTTGTTTTCAACAAAATGGCGTGCCTGGGATCCCAGTACAGAACGCTGGTTTGGTTGGGCAGCAAGCAGTGAAATGGCCTGGACCCATTGTTTGATGGTTTCCGCTAGAAATCCGATATTCTTTTGATTCAGAATTTCCTGTTGGATCCCGACTGGATTGGCCACTACCGGTAGCCCTGCAGCCATGTATTGCAGGATTTTCAGTCCACATTTTCCCAGGCTCCACGGGTCATCGGGTAGCCAGCTGACCCCAATATCGCTGGAAGCCAATTCGGCAGCTTCCGTTTCTTGCGACCAGTGTCGACGTACAATTTCAAGATGACTCAGTTTCGGGAATTGGTCACAAATGACTTTAAGACGGAGGCCGGGAATTTGACGACCTACTTCCTGCAGCACATCGCGTGCATGCTTGAAACTCTGTAAGGTGCTGCGTGATCCAATCCATACAAGTTCCGTCCCGGCTCCTTTTCGTTTGTGTACGGCCGTGGGATATTGGCTGGGGTCAATACAGGTTGGAATGATGGAAATACGAGAGGATTCGGTCCATTGCGCGGCGCGATTTGCAAGAAATGGATTGCCCGCCACGACCGCATCTGAAAGTTCGATGGTTGCCTGAAAACGCTTGGACTGTCGTAAATTCTGGAACGAATGTGAGGAGTATGAATCCGGAAAAAACAACGCGTCATCAAAATCATAAATGAGAGTTCTTACTCGTTTTCGTAACCATTGCAATTGCCAGACAGGAAGTAATCTTCGTTGCAGGATGACCACGTCAGCATGTTTCAGAGAACGAAGTTCCAAAAACCGTGGAAATGTTTGTCGTGAAAGAGAGAGGTACTGGATAATCCAACCTTGTCGTTGAATCGCCGCTTCAAAGGCGCGAAGTCGATAACGACAGCAAACGTGATTCCAGTCCTCGACAAGGGCGATGATCTTCACGCGGTCTTTCCAGCTAGAACGGGGAGACATTGCTTCCCATAGTGAAAAATTGCCAGTAATGGCTGGAGGACTGTACACGAATTAAATACTACGATTCAAGTCCATTTCTATGTGTCAGAAATCGGAATGAATGATTTAAGGTTTGTGGCAGGTGTTGAAAGCGAAAGAGATATGCCACTTCAGGTAATCTGGTCTAGATCCAAATCTAAGTATTGAGTACTCTTTTCCGCCACGACACCAGATATGTCGATTGTTCGAGAATACATGTATGGTCCAGTGAATCACAACTGACCGAAATATCCTGCAAATAGATTAGGGGAGTTTGGTTGTTACGGGGTTTCTGGATGGATGTTTTGGTGTCTGACGGAACACCTGTAATATGCCAGGTGGTAGAAAGGAGTCTACCCATATGAGAAGTTACCGTATGAATCTGGGAGTATTTTTCCTGATAGCGAGTGTCGTCGGGTGCGTTCAGAATCATTATCCTTCAGATCCATTCGTCGGTTCACCTTTGACCGAAGGGCCTCGAGTCGTACCCGGACAGCCGGTTGAAAATATCGATGAATTGACAACGGAGACATTCACTGAAGACGATTTGAGCCATCATCCAGTGCAGCCTATAGAGGGAGCTCGGTTTTGGACTGCAGATCCGAATGAATCGGTAACGACTACCTATGCCGATCCGCCCTTAGCACAGAATGAGGGATCAATGGGTTATGACCCGACCTCTATGGATGCTGCCGTTGATTCTGATCGTCATGCGATGGTAAATCCAGGACCCGTAACCCCATCGAGCTTTACGGTTCCGCCTTCTGTTGTTAGCAGGGCGATGGCTACCCCAGGGAGTGATGTGCCGGCAAGTGAGGTGTATGGGAACGTGCCGGATCGATTACCATCGGAGGGGCGAACGAGGAGAGCCTTTGATTCCGCTCATATTCAGCCGAAACATTCAGAAAGTAGAGTTCCTGTCCGATCCGACCGCACGTTTGCCCACGAGCCATCGTACCGATGGCTGGCGGGATCTCTTGATTATGTTGCGATGGATGGCAAATGGCAGATTCGTTATGCGCCCTATAGTGTTGAGGATGACAAGTATGGGGGCAGCCTCTATTTGCAGGAAGATCCAAGACTTGAAAGCTTCAGTCCCGGTGACCTGGTAACGGTCGAAGGGGAATTGATTCCAGTCAATACGAAAGTTTTGAACGATGATGCGGTATACCGTGTTCGCAGCATTCGAAAAAGATGATCCGTGAGTGGACACGTTTTTTGATATATCTATGCCGTACGATATTGAACGAACAAAATGCTGCTGTTCTGTAACGGGACGCGAGTTGCAGGAAGGTGAAATCTACTACGCGGTACTGCGTGAAATAGAAGGACAACTGGTTCGGACAGATTACAGTCAACAGGCCTGGCAAGGCGCACCATCAGGGGTGTTTGGATTCTGGAAATCTCGAGTGTCTTCTGATGAACAGTCGGTGGATCCAAAACCTAAAGTTGAGGCGGTACTCCAGTTGTTTGATCAACTGTACGAGCACCCTCAACCGGGGCAGGAAGCGATTCCTTTCATTCTTGCTCTGTTGTTAATGCAATCGCGCGTTTTCCGGCTGGACGAGGTTGAAACAGAAGAAGCTGGAGATTTCTGGAAGATTTTTTGTGCTCGAAGGAATCGATTTTACCGTGTTCGTGACCCACAACTGGGTGAAGAACAATTGAAGGGACAGCAGGAGTCACTCCTGCAGGTACTCGGAATGGTGGGACAGTAAGTTTTAAAACTCACGGTTTCCAAACAGGAGTACTGTTGCCGTCCAGCTACATCATGGTAAATATTAATAGAGAAAGACACGAGATGCTGCCTGAGGTATTGGTGGTAAGAATCCTGTATTAAGAGGAGAGTTGGGTGCCTATCTTTCTCATTTTTCGGCCTGCTTGCCGCTTGGTGGTTCTTATTGCTGCCGTATTTGTATTTTCAGGCGCGAACTGTACCAAGACATGTGTCTTGAGTCCGAATGCGCAAAGTCCGGAAATACTGCAGGTGTTGAATACAAACAGTCAGGTCATCGATTCTATGATTACCAATGATGTGAAAATACGCGGTCGAACGGACGGGCGTTTTTTCATGGTCAAAGCCAGTCTCGCGATGCAGAAGCCCAGACGGTTTCGATTGGTGGCACGCAGTGGTTTTGGATCAGAAGAATTGGATATGGGATCCAATGAGAACACGTTCTGGTTTTGGATTGCACGGGGTGACCCTCCTACTCTTTATTATTGTGATCACCCGGAAAAAGCGGGTACCGGAACAGGACGGGCATTGTCGCTGGATCCTGAGTGGATCATCGAGGCTTTAGGTGTGAGTGAAATTCACCCCGATGATATTCATGAGGGGCCTTATACAACTTCAGGTGGCCGGATTAGTTTGGTTACCCGCAGCCTTTCTTCTAGAGGGGAACAAGTTTCAAAAGTCATGCTTATCGATCCATGTATGGGGCAGGTAGTGGAACAGCAATTGAAAGATGCACGTGGTCGAGTTCTGGCAAGAGCTAGATTTTCTGATCATCAGCGGGATCCGAATTTTGGAGTTCTTTTGCCAAAAACAATTGACCTCGAGTGGCCACAGATGGATTTGAGCCTGACGATGACATTGGACAACGTTCGTATTAACCAGATCTTTGATCGTTCACTTACCGATAGGTGGACTAAACCAGACAAAGATCGGGAAGAGGAGCTTTGCGAAATGAATCCAAGAGTGTCCAGTGCGCAAAGCATTGGTGGATAAGCATGCGCTGCAGATATTTCACCTAAAGGAATGATTGATTGGCATGGGCCAGAAATAGAAATATAGCAGGGGTAATAGGGCGGAAAACCCCTCTAACATAGAGACTACCCTGGTGGGTCATGGGCCGTGCGTCTCATTTTCGAACGGGCTCGAGAGAGAATCGATCCAATAGTGTTTTGAGGGATGTTCAATTCTTCACTTATTTGAAGATAGCTTTTTCCTTCGAGGTGAAAGAGTCGAACAACATCCGCCTCTTTTCCTGCAATCTGGTCAAACATCTTTTCAAGTTGTTCCCGGTTGTCGACATCCTTCTGGGTCTCAGAACGCGTGTCCGTAATCGAATCGGCCATCGCACTACCGTATGGTAGGGGCTTTCTGCTCATCAGGAATCGCACGCATATGCGACGTGAAACAACGGTGAGGTAGGTGGCAAGGCTGCTGTTGCCTTCGAAGTGTCGCAGAATCGCAAAGTCCTTCGCCACAATTTCCAGAAACACCTCAGCGCAACAGTCGTCCATGTCAGATGGGTGCAGCTGCAGATTACGTGAAGCCGCTGTGTGCCTGATAACGTGAAGGATCAGTCCTACAAAGCGGTCGACGAAGTCTTTCCAGGAACCTGGTTCACGTGCAAGGCAGCGATTAAGCAAATCACGGTCAATTGCGGTCAAAGCCACAGGTGCCGGTCCCGGAAAGGAGGTATGGTTGCTTTACAGTTGGACATTTTATCGTTTTATATACCGTTTGGGCAAGGCAACTCAAACAACTAACTCGGTAATTAGGACAATTGCAAAATAGGGCAATATAAGGGGTTAGGGCGAATTGGTCGGAAGCAAAGCTACAGATCTATTCGATCGATCGTGATTTGTTTTTGTGAGGCTGTCACAGACTAAAGGGTTTTCCGGTCCGGAGATACCCACAAACGGGATGGGTTACTTTCCCCGGGAAACATGTGGTAATATGAAACGACCCGATCTTCATAATTGGCAATCAGGATTTTGATCATTCTTTCAGGAGAAAGACAATGATGCAATGGAAGTGCTTGCTCCCATTCACTTTGCTAAGTTTTGTTCTGCTCGGTTGTGGTCCTGAGCCCGCTGAGGATGTTGACGATCAAATGGATTTATTCCAGACCGATTTCGGGTCTGATCAAAGCGATGCACCGAGAGGTATGAGATCTGGTGACCGGGCAAGAGGACAGGGGCGCGATGGTAAGGAAGTGGTACACGGGAGCGGAATGGGGGGAGGGCGGCGGCGACGTGACCGAGTGGGGAGGTCAGCAGAGCGGTTACCACGTCGATGGCAGCAAATGGATGATGGTGATGATCGACTTGATCGGGACGAATTCCTTGGAGTGAGCGAGGAATTTGATCGCATCGATGTGGATCAGGATGGCTATATCTTTCCCAGAGAAACAAAAGCCGGAGAACCATTTCACGTTGCATTCGCGCGGCAATTTGAACATGTGGATGCGGATGCTAATGGTGAAATCAGCGAAGATGAGTGGGGAGGTTTGTTTGCCAAAGTAGATGTTGATGCGGACGGGAATATGACGCCAGAGGAGTTACGTGCGGACGAGGCAAGTTCTCTCAATAAAGTCATTCTCAGCTATTTCAGCCACTTTGACAGAGATCCTCCTGCAGAATCACGTCCTGGTCGCGATGGGGATATGAAGATAAATCGTGACGAATGGATGCCGGATTTTGCGCTACTCGATCGGATTGACCCTGACGGGAAACTCGGACGTGATGAAATAAATGCCGCGGTGCAGTTAAAGCGTTATGCAGGAAAAGGAGTCCGTCGGTGGCCGGCACGCCGATTTCTGCCACGTTATCAAAAAATGGATCAGGATGAAAATCAGGAGATTACCACCGAGGAATATCTGGGAGGGGACGAGGAGTTTACGCGTCTCGATTTCGATAAGGATGGATTACTAACGCCCCAGGAAGTACGGCGTGGTGTGCCAACCGGTATTGCTTTGATTTATCGGATGAAGTGGATCGACAGTAATGGTGACGATGGGATTGGCAAAGAGGAGTGGACCTCTGTGTATACACGCCTGGATGTTGAAAAAAAACAGTCTATTACCAGAGAGATGCTGCGTGAGTTGCTTTCAGAATCCACCTCCGATGAAGGGAATATCGCGATATCGACACTCGTTTTAAAGCACTTCAGCCATTTTGACAGGAACCGGGATGGTGCGATTGAGGAAGGGGAATGGCAGGAACGATTTGAGACCATGGATTTTATAGAGCCCAAAGGTCTTCTGACAACAGATAAGTTACGTAGCTCAATTGGTCGTCAACCCGGTTTGGATGCTCAGAAGGACAATCGTTAAAGAACCCAGTAGGATAGTCTGTTGAGATAGAAGGATGCTTTTGACCGAGTTGTGGTCGAGTGGTTCTTTCGAATTACGGTGCTTGCTGCACCGGTCCGGCTATCAGGGGCACCAACATTTATGAAACAACTAACCGATGATGGTCGATTGAAAACGGATCCGGTGTTTCTTTCAAATGGGCAGGAGCTGATTTTCACGATTCTCGAAACACCGGTCCAATATAGTTTGATGCGGCTAACCATGCAGAATGGTTCCATAGAACGCTTGCATCCCAAAGCAACGACTTCAGAATTCGAGCCGGCTTTCTCTGGAGACGGGCGGATCTATACTTTTGTTCAAAGCCGCTCCAATTTAAATCTTAAACTGGTGATTCGTCACCTGGAGACAGGCAAAGACTTCGTTTTCGATCCTGGGGGAGGATTTGCCGGTCTACGAAGCCCGTGTATTTCTCCGAATTCTGAAAACGTGGTATTCAGCATGCCCGGGCAAGGTGGACAACAGATTACCACGGTCGACATTCGTGGAAAAAACAAAACGTTTCTGACAACTTCTGCCGGAGTGAATAATTGGCCTCAGTTTTCGCCTACAGGGGAAGAAATAGTTTTTGGGTCTAGTCGGAATGGCGATTTTGACATTTACATTATGCGTGCTGATGGATCCGATGTTCGGCGACTCACGCGCAGTCGAGGAAGAGATATTCGTCCCGTATGGTCTCCTGATGGAGATCGCATTGCTTTTTCGGGTTATCGGAATGGACATTCAACCATTTGTATTGTCAATCGTGATGGAAGTGGACTGCAATCCCTGAAGATCAGCCGGGAACGTAATGATTACCCGGCCTGGCATCCGGATGGCAGGCACTTAGTCGTGGTGTCGAGCGAAAATGGTAAAAGTGATCTATACTTGGTAGCGGTTTAGGTTTTCTCAATTCGGGGGTCCTTTTGAACAATGACTCGAGATTCAGACGTTGCCCTCGATAGTTATTGCGATGACCTGGGACGTCGGTCAGCTGCCAGTGCCCCCAAGCTGCAGGTCCTTTCAGCTGAGGTCAAGAATGCATGGCTTGTTAGTGCGGCGGCTATTATCAGGGGAAAGAAGGAAACGCTCTGTCTTGCGAACGAGCAAGATCTGGAAAGTGCGGAGCAATTGGGGCTTTCTCCGTCTCAGATAGACAGGTTGCGTCTGGACAATGCACGTATTGAAACAATAGCGCAGTCACTGGAATCGGTTGCCCGGATGGCCGATCCGATTGGCGAAATAATAGAAGGACAGGTTCGGCCTAATGGACTG
Organism: uncultured Planctomycetia bacterium; assembly: GCA_963996245.1. Lineage (GTDB taxonomy): Bacteria > Planctomycetota > Planctomycetia > CAXEIY01 > CAXEIY01 > CAXEIY01. The sequence goes on from CAXEIY010000303.1 coordinate 42,080, forward strand.
AGAATACAGAAAATGCGTGTTCCGCTAGGTGTGGTATTTTTTATTTATGAGTCTCGTCCAAATGTGACGGCTGATGCAGCGGCGTTGTGTTTAAAGAGTGGGAATGCAGTCATTTTAAGAGGTGGTAAAGAAGCGAAGCATTCGAATTATGCGCTCTATCGCTGTTTACATGAGGCATTGATCGATTGTGAGCTGCCCGAGGATGCTATTCAGATCGTGGAAACCACGGATCGCGATGCCGTCAGTCAGTTTCTGGGAATGACAGATTATATTGATCTTGTAATTCCGAGGGGGGGTAAGGCATTAATAGCACGTGTGGCCAGGGATGCACGTGTTCCGGTTCTAAAACATTATGAGGGGAATTGTCACGTATATGTGGATGCCGATGCGAATTTGTCGATGGCCTCGGAAATTGTTTTAAATGCTAAGTGTAATCGTCCTGGGGTCTGTAACGCAGCGGAATCATTATTAATTCATCAGGATATGTTGCATCCGTTTCTTGGTGAAGTATTGCCGCGGTTACAAAGAGAAGGCGTTGAACTCAGGGTCTGTTCTGAGTCGAAAACGGCAGTGGATAATGCTGTTGGACGATGGAAAAGTAATTCGCCTGTGATCGTACGTCTTGCGACGGATGCGGATTATTATTGTGAGTTTTTGGATCTGATTCTGTCAGTTAAAGTAGTGCATTCACTGGAAGAAGCGGTTAACCACATTAATCACTATGGGTCGGGTCATACGGATGCCATTGTGACTTCGAGCTGGGAGCGCGCAAATCAGTTCACGGCATCGGTTGATTCATCGGCCGTCATGGTTAACGCAAGTACCCGGTTTAACGATGGCGGTGAATTTGGGCTTGGTGCCGAAATCGGCATTAGTACAGACAAGTTTCATGCTCGAGGACCCTGTGGTTTACGGGAACTGACCAGTTACAAGTGGGTAGTTCACGGTGCAGGTCATATCCGAAATTAAGAACGGTTTCTTTCGGACATAATCATAAGTGATATCGGGCACATATAGAGATCGTGAGAGAGGTTCTCTGAGGAGCTGTGTTCTGTTGTAGGTAACCGAAATCTGCTAGAGGATTATATGGGTGACGAACCTTTATAATGTTCAGGTGATTGAATTCAGCCAGTGCTTTAAATCACGGTAGAAGGGTTCCGGGTCGGGTTCGAACTCAAGCGTGTGTTGTGCGTTTGGATAGACGTGTAAAGACTTGTTTTCACTTGGAATCTTTCTGAAAAAGTTCTGGTTGACGGAATTGTCAATCAGTCGATCTTGCCCGGCGAGCATCATAAGGGTCGGAATCGTAATTTTGGAAGCAAAGGTATCCATCAGCGTGTCGAGTTTGCGACTTGTCCGGAGCAGTCCTAAAGTCACCTTGTGAAGTCCCAGTTCATCTTCTTCAATAAACTGCTGCCATTTGGATGACCCGGTGAATAAAGAGGAATCATTCAAGGGTATTTTTCGTGGAAATTTCTTATGACCGATCAGACATCCTAGTTCGAGAAGAAAAATGTGATACCACTTAAGCTGGAGTCGAGATCCGATTCCCGGATACAACAGAGCGAGCCCATTGATAGCATTTCCTAACTCAGAAGCAGCAGCGGCTGCCAGCTTTCCACCCCAGCTAACGGACAAGAGAATAACCGGACAAGGGGAAAGGGAGGGAGCGGTGTTTTCTTGAATAAGATTAATGAAAGTACGGACATCGTCTACCAGTTGTTGCCAGTTTTCAGCATGGCCACGGTCTGTTGCATTGAGGCCGCTTCCTCGTCGGTCGAGAAACAGGATCTCGTAACCTGCGGAGCACAAGGTGTGACAAGAGCCCTGATACCAACCGCCATGGCTCTGAATCCCATGTAAACAAACGATTCGAGCTCTTGGATTGCCCTGGGGGATCCAGTGCCGATAACCCAGCTTGTACTGATCGGATGCGGAATAGAATTCAACTTGAGGATTCATAAGGTGGTTAGGTAACTGAATGGAGTGATGGAGTGGTTGTTGTCCACGGGCGGGCTAGGGAGGACTTCTTTTGTTTTAGTAACGGGGTCGAACGAAAGAAGGCATAGGTTATCCTGCAGTTATACCCATGTCAGGGCGACATCTCAATGAAAGGTCCATCGCTGCTGCTTGGTACAGAGTCGTTTTACTTTTTCTTGGTCAACGGTAATTCCCAGGCCAGGGCCGGTCAGGAGGGGGGCCCGACCTCCATATCCAAAAGTCAGGTCTTCGTGGGTAAGTTGTTCACGAACGAGATGACGATCATAGGATCCTTCAAGATACCTGATGCCGGAAACCGAACACGCAAAATGCCGACCAGCAGCCGAAAGGATACCAGTTTCACCCACCTGGCAACCTAATTGATATCCGAGATTATAACGGTTAGCCAGAATTGCTAATTTAAGACTACGCACAAATCCTCCACATTTGGAAATCCGGATGTTAAAAAGGTCACATAATCCGCTTGCAATCGCCTCCTGGCCATCCTGTTCACTGCAGAGTGACTCATCGAGCATGATTGGGATGTCGGTCCTGCTCCGAAGTGAAGGCAATAGTTTCGCTTGTTCGTGGGGTAAGGGTTGTTCTACGGAAGTGATGTTGAAAGGGCATAGAATCGCGAGTTGTTCAGTGGCTTGATCGAGTGTCCATGAGGCATTTGCGTCAATTCGAAGGTCTACTCTGCTTCCCAAAATACTACGGATGCGTTTGATTCTTGGAGGATCATTCTGTCCCACAATTCCGACTTTAACCTTACACTGGGCAAAGCCGTATATTTTCATTTTTAAACTGGAAATAAATTCTCGGACACGACTTTCAGCTGTAATAGCGCCACTATACTGTACGCTAGCTTGCGAGTGATGAAGCGATCTCATGGAGGGTATCGTCTCGGTGAGGCATGACAGCGGGCAATTAAAGTAATGCCCAAAAGCGTCGAGTATACTGAGTTCGATCGCACAGCGTGCGGCATTGCCATGTATGCCCCGTAGGTCATCCGGTTTGCGGGCTAATGCCAGTCGGTCTACACATTCAATAACGGAGGGAAAATCCGGAAAACGGTCTCCCAGTTGTTCCTTAAGTTGTGAGTGATTAAATAAATCAAACGCGTCCTCGATGCATTCGCCGGTAACATATTGGCGTGGAACCCCTTCCCCCCATCCGACCGTGCCATCTTCTAGTTGGCAACGAATGATCAGATTTTGGCTGTGAGTTCGCTCGGCAAGCGCATGTCGGATGGGACGACGAAGAGTAATCGGAACATGATAGGCGTGAATTTCGGCGATACGCATTGCTTCAGAGGGAGGGTCTTCATGGAGTTGTAACTATGAAATTTGTGATCGTTACGATCAACGTAACTAAGCCTGAAGGACAAGGAAAGGCTTTACCTTTACCCATTGCTATCACGGTGCGCTAGCGACCTCTGAGACGAAGTGGCCTTGGAGGTCATTGACACCGCTGGTTTGAAAATCAAGGTATGTGGTATTTGACCAAGGATGGTTGCTTAGGGGCTCGTCGTTTTTGGCTTACAGTAACTGAGTGCCAAAAGTCCGTATGCTGTGACCAGATTGGGATCACCTTCATACCAACGTTTGTTATCTCGGTTAATCCAGCTTCCATCCGCTCGCTGCTGGATAAACAGTTCGTTAGCGAGGTCTTTTCTCCAATCATGCATAAGGCCGTCATCGTCTTCAACGAAATCGATGTTTAGGGTGTTCAGTGCTTTTGCAAACGTATGGTAGTAGTAGTAAAGCCCCGCATATCCCATACCTGGATTTTCCTTGATCGTGTAATGGTTGCAGATCCATTCATAAGCTGCCTGAACACGAGGATCTTCTCTGGTGAGTCCTGCAAATATCATGCTTTTCAATCCCGCGTAGGTCATACTTCCGTAGGAACGCAAGCCACCATTTGCCGTTTTTCCGGCCTGACTCGTTCCTCCTGCTGCTGGAGTGTAATAAAACCCACCATCTTCAACTTGAGTAGCAAATGGCAGAGTGTTGTGTTCACTTTCAAGGTTCTGGCATCGTGAAACAAAGACCAGTGCTCGTTGCATGGCAGGATGATCTTCCGCAAGGCCGGATGCCTTCAAGGCTTCAATCAGAAATTGAGTGTTAGACAAATCCGGACGTTCGTGGCGGCCATAGCCGGCACCACCAAAAAAGGAGCTGGAGGAGTCTTTATCTTCGGTTTCGTCCCATTGAAGGTCTATTAAATAGCTTTGCGCATCTTTCACAAGAGCCCCGAATTGGTTTTGGTCATTGGCTGTTTTAAAGGCTAGAAGTGACAGCGCTGTTTCATAATTTCCGTGAACACTGTCTTTTGCATAGAGGCCGCCGTCATTTCGAGCAAATCGCATAAGGTAACTCAAAGATTGCTTTATGAAAGGGCTCTCTGAAGAGTGGTTGCTACTTTTCAGAATGGAGGTTACGACCAGGGCAGTAACAGCTGGTCCGGTTTGAGAAGAGTAGCTTCCATTTGGTTCCTGAGCATTTATCTTAAAATAGTTAATGGCCTGGGTGACGGCCTTTTCCCACTTGTGAGCGGAAGGGCCGATGGGAGTGCTCGAATTGTGCGGCTGGGTTTTACCGGGCAACGTATGACAGGTTACCAGCAGCACGGTCATAAGTGGAGTAGTCCAGGATGCTGTTTTCACGGGTTGCTCCTCGTTAACAAAAGGCGGTAGCGGGCGGGCTCAAGTGATTCGGACGCATTGTGGAAAACAGTTTCAACGTATGGTGTCAGAAACACAAGCGAGTTCCTAATGATATATACGCAGAAACAATCCTGTTGTTTGCCGATTTAAAGTTCTGGCATGTCATTCAGACGATTCTGGCTGTCGAAGTTCTTTTCCTGAAACGAGTTCAGATTGTTCTCCTGTGTTTGCGTTATGGGGTAATTGTGACGCAAAGCGTGGATGACGGTATGAACAATAAACTTGGAACTGACAGGTTTTGAGAGCACGGTGTAGGCACGTGCGAGAAGTGCTTCACGCACAAGACGCTCAGTCATGTCTGCTGACATGATAATGCATGGAATCAGCGCATTGATTTTCTTGAGAATTCGTAGGGTGTCCAAACCCGTGAGCCGTGGCATGTGCATGTCAAGCAATGCAATGTGTACAGATTCACCCTGAACGATTTCGATCGCTTCCTCTCCATTGCATGCTTCGAATAATTGAAACCCACGATTTTCAAAAACACCTCGAAGAGCGCGCCGAAATGCATCATCATCGTCGGTCACGAGGATAGAAAGTTCTGAATTGTTGACTTCGGGGTTACCAACCATCTGTCAGTCTCTGCAGGGAGCCACATGCAGTGGTCAAAGACAGGAAATAGTGGAGCAAA
>CAXEIY010000304.1:0-28163 GCA_963996245.1 uncultured Planctomycetia bacterium
ATGTGGCAACAACAACATCCCTCGTTCGTTATTATCCTGATTGTATGCTGGTACACGAACACGGTAGGAATTCAGATTCCGTGGGGGATGGACACGGATGAAACGTCGGGTCATGAATTCAGGTCCATAATCACGTGCATCCGGTTGATGAATCACCTCAGGATAACGAATCCCTGGTAATGCGGTCCACCCGCTTCCGGACTGCGTCCAGTGTACCAGGGTACCCTCGTCTATTCTGGGATATCGACTTTCCGGTGGTTGGATTCCTTTTTGAATCCACCTGTCCATGGAAATCAACAGCGCGCGAAGTACCGGCCGATAATCCGTCGGATTTTCAGCCAACTGACCTTTGCCAACACTACCTGGCCGATCATTACCAGCACCATGTTGAGCGCCACCAATAGCGTAAAGACGGACTTCCGGAGGAAGTTTGGCATCCCGAGTACCTAGTGGGTCCGTGTGTACCAGAGATCCACTGCGATTCCAGTATTCCGCGGAGGTCTGCACATGCATGATTTTCGGTACTGTTCCATTTCGTCTAGAGCGGTCCAGTATACCATCCGTGCGTCCCGTCACTGGATCGCACATTGAACCATAAGAAAAAGGAAAAACGTCACAGGGATACGTATGATCATTGTGTTGCGTATTGTATCGAGTTGGTGATGAAAAGCGGTGATTAAAGAATCCAAGCCCACCCCCTGAAACATGCGGTATGATGCCATCGAAAACCTGCTGGTTATCACCGTCAATATTGAACCCATCGTACAGAAACATGCGCAGACAACGACCACTCTGTGACACTCCCCACCCGATTGTCCTCTGTACAACAGATGCACCGGATGAAACACACAGTGGATTCCTGATGGAAGAATCCTTTCTTAAAAACGATACCAGATCTCGAATTCCAGCTAGTCCCAATCCCTGAATCAGGGACCCCTCTGCTTCGTATATCAATTCATATATGTATCCTGGATGAAAACCAGAAGGCAGGACCACCTCAACTCGAGGAAGTGTTCTGAGCTCCGGATCAGGTGCAACAGAGGTTATCTGCCAGTTCCATTGAGCCCTTGGAATCACAACTCTCGTATCGGATTCACGCAACCGCCAGGTCAGCGAAGCCTGTGCCATTCCTCTTTCGGTGGGTGGATAGCTGCCGTGTGTAACACGGCTACTGATATTCAGTCGATCAGTCGCAACGTCCGTCACCATTTCCGCTCGTACTGTTCCGACTACCAACTGACCATCTTGTCGAGCCTGAGGGACTTCCAGACGGAGTCGACTCTGACCAGGCAGTAACTCCGCAATCCATCCACTCCACACGACGATATAGCCATGCCTCATGAGAAACTCGTCCGCGGCTGTGTTGAAATAATCAAGTATCCGACGATTACCTCGATTATTTACGTCATACAGTAGGGTCCCATTGGATTGTGCAGGATTAACAGGACACAGAATTTCAAAATCTGACCGAAATTCCACACGGCCCTGATCATTGACAGGTGCGCTTTTCAGATCGATCACTGTCTGATTAACCGATAACCGGGGATCGATCGAATATGAGATCCTACCAATCAAACGTTCATAAGAGCCAATTCCGGGAAAAACTCTCCCGTCGGCATAGGGTATGCGCTGAACCACTTCGACCTCATTCACTTCGGCAACCGTCGTGCTCAACGTAACCGTCGTCGCAAAGGTCAAAATAAAACCGATTCCCACTTGCTTGATCAGCGACATTTTTGTGTTCTCCAAGAAAGACGGAAAATCGATTGATCCAATCTATACAAACATCATAATAACCACACTACGTTTTGGCCCCGTACATTGATTGGAACAATGAAACTGGGGGCACACGTTGATTGTCAGATACAGACAGCCTTGCCATATGATTCCACTTTCATAAAACAAGCTGGATCGTTTCTGTTCACAGTCCGGTTGTATAGCCCAAGCATTTGATCCGGACACACTGAATTACTTAGCCCAGTGATCCGACCTGCCTAACTGTTGTCATACAGATGGCCTGCTATGAGCCTAACCTACCCTAAATCAAGCATCAGAGAAACGTGAACAGAATATGCACAACGCCATTTCATGCTTTTCTCACTTTGGCAGTGGACTCAAAGAACTCCTGTCTTAACGGTATCACATCAACACCTGTACCTGTCTATTCACTTTAACCAACCATTTTTCCTCCAAATCCTGCCCCTCCACAGTCCATATTTCCAGTGTCCGGGCCAACCACGTCGGAGCAGTAGATCATATGCCTCCTCTTTTGTCGCTTCACAACATTACAAAATCTTTTGGTGCAACACACGCCCTGCATCCTCTGGAACTCACCTTGAAAAAGGGAGACATACTGGGCCTGGTCGGAGAAAATGGTGCGGGGAAGTCGACCCTTATAAAAATACTCGCAGGCATTCATCGGCCCGATTCCGGACAATTTCACTGGGAAGGCACACCGATACAGTTTCGTACTCCTGCAGATGCCATCCAGTCGGGAATTGCCACCATCCACCAGGAGCTTGACTACTGCAGTCACCTTTCTGTAGCAGAAAATCTCTTTCTTGGCGAACCCTGGCCTCGAACCTGGTGGGGAGGAGTTCATTGGACTCACCTTCATGAAAATTCGAAAAAGAGACTGGCACAATTTGATATAGAACTCGATACAAAACGACTTCTTCATGAACTCACCGCAGCTGAAAAACAAGAACTGGCCATTGTCAGTGCGATGGCGCAAAAAGCCAGGCTTCTTATCCTGGACGAACCCACGGCTTCACTTACCGAACCGGAAGTAGAAAAGCTTTTTGAACACCTCTCACGACTCACTCAATCAGGAGTCACCGTCATCTATGTTTCACATCGGCTTGACGAGATCTTTTCCATTTCCAATCGCATTGCTGTACTGCGGGATGGCACGTTAGTTGCGGACTACCCAACATCTGAAGTCACTCCAGAAAAGGTTATTGAAGACATGATCGGAAAACCTCTGGATCAATTCTACCCTCCCCGTACTCCGCACAAGGCAGGACAAAAACAGTTACAGCTTGAGGGTGTCACACGAAAACCTTTTTTCTCTGATATTTCCTTTACACTGCATGCTGGTGAAATTCTCGGACTGGCTGGACTTCAGGGATCTGGGCGTTCGGAACTGGCACGCGCGATCTATGGACTCTTTCCGACGGAAAGTGGCACAATGCGTCTAAGAGAAAAGAACTGGACTCCCAAACATCCGGCGGAATCCCTTCGGGCAGGACTGGTCTATCTACCAGAGGAACGCAAACGGCAAGGTATCGTTCCCGATCAAAGTGTTCAGGATTCGATCAGTATTGGCTTTTCTGAAATCAGTAGCCATTTCGGAATGATTGATCGGGTCGATGAAGCAAAACGAGTTACAGAATCTCTAAGCTCGTTCGACATCCGTTGCAACAGTCTTTCTCAGCCCATGTCTACTCTTAGCGGTGGGAATCAGCAAAAATCACTCCTGGCAAGATGGTTGAACCGGAACCCGAAGATTGTCATTCTCGATGAACCCACTCGTGGTGTCGATGTCGGTGCCAAGGCCCAGATTTATCAATTAATGAGCCAGCTGGCACAACAAGGTAAAGCCATCTTGCTCATTTCCAGTGACTTAAGGGAAATTACCGGTATGTGCCACCGGGTTGTGGTAATGAACCAAGGGCACATCCGATGCCAATTAGCGGGAGATCAACTCAATCAAACCAATGTCATCCTGGCTTCATCAGGCCTCAACGATTGACCAAACAACAGATCTCCAGTAAAAGCGGTATCCGGCGCACTTGCGGCCACCTATGGAAATACATTCCAAGACCACCCTGGAGTAATCTGGTACCAAACAACCCTCCCATTTCACTCCGGTCTCTGATTGTAAACCGGAGTTTATTACGGATTCCATGAACGAAACGAACCCATCTATTCCAGACACCATATGGCAACACTGGAATCGCCGTCTATCACCGCTATTAAGACAGCGCATGACATTGCTTTTTATTGGAAATCTGATTCTGGTGGGTTTTATCTTTTACCATACCCAACAACATGAGAAAGCGTCTTTCCTGGATGAGCTTTCCCGCTTCAGTGCTAATGTCGCTCCGGTCACTCTCGCAGCGATCGGGCTGACCGGAATCATTTATGCTGGTTCGATTGACATTTCTGTCGGATCCATAATCGTCGTTGCCGGAACAGTTTTGGGAATCTTCTACGAGTACCAGGCATCCGCTCTCGTCTGCTTCGCAGCCTGTTTCATAACTGCCTGGAGTCTGTCTGTACTTAACGGTTACCTCATTCGTCTGTTGCGCCTTCCGGCGATTATCATAACACTTGGAGGACTCGCTTTTTACCGAGGACTCGCTCTGTTCCTGGCGCAACTGAGCCTTCAGCCCTTTTCAGGACAGATTTCCATACAACAGGAAATCTACCATACACCGGGGAAACAATATGCGTCCTTAATCCTGATTACCGTCACCATCACTGTCATCCTCTGGGAGATTTTTGGCAAAACACCCCGATACTGGCTAGCTTTCGGTTGTTCTGAAAATGCGTGCAGGCTGAGAGGTGTCTCCACCGGGGTCACGCAGCTCAGTACTTTTTTTGTAGGAGGCCTCTTTCTTGGACTTGCCTCACTTGTAGAAATCACCAATCGAATGACGATTGAGCCGGCACGTATGCTTACCGGCTTTGAGTTAGATGTGATTGGTGCGGTAGTACTCGGTGGTACGAATATTTTTGGTGGAGAAGGCAGCTTCGTAGGAACCATTCTCGGCTCATTTTTTCTTTACTGGTCTGGACAGGCTATCTTTTATCTGGGCATCAGTGAGTACTGGAGAACGGCCATCCAGGGAGCGATTATTCTCGCTGTCATCGGTTTTGATTGCATCATTCACAAAAAGCAAAAGCAATTGGATGAACTGCGATGAAACAGTGGACCTTGCCCATTCTTTTAACGATCGAAATGATTGTTCTTGTCCCCTATAGCGGAGTCCGATTTGAATCGCCGTCAATATTTCTGACTGATTTCGGCTTCTACCTTAGTGACCTGTGTGCGACTGCCGCTCCCCTTTTAATTCTGTCCTTCGGGATGACCTTAGTCCTCATGACGGCCGGGATCGATCTTTCCATTGGTTCCATGGTAGCTCTAATTGCCTGTATCCTATCTCTTTTTGACCCCGGACTCTCCTTCTGGATGCTGGGTATCCCCTGCGGTTTTTTGCTGGCAATTGGACTCGGATGGTTCAATGGATGGCTTATTGCCGGACTGGACATTCCACCAATCATTGCAACGCTTGGTACTCTTTTCTTTTACCGTGGTCTTTGTGAAGTTGTCATCGGTGGGCGTGAAAACATTTCTCCTGCACCGGTCTGGCTGGGAGACGTGTATGGTTCTGTACCCCTTGCCATGACTTTGACCGGACTGGGCGGATGGTATTTTTATCAATCACGCTGGCGCCGGGAAATACAAATGCTCGGAGGAAATCGGATCGCTGCAAGATACGCTGGCATTCCGGTCCAACGCAGAATCTATGAAACATACCTTCTGATGGGAATACTGGCCTTAGTCGCCGCTCTCTGTGCATCGGCAAGGGATGGTTCGGTCAAGGCAAGCTGGCAAACAGGACTTGAACTCCAGGTTATCGTCGCCGTTATTCTCGGTGGAACTCCCGTTCATGGAGGCTCCGGAACCATACGGGGATCCTTGATCGGAGTATTCATTATTTCCGTTCTCGAGTTGGGCTTAATGGGCTTGGGAAAAAGTGAATTAAAACCCCTACTGCTCGGATTCCTCCTTGTTACTGGAGTCGCATTAAACACGCATTTCCAGTTTTCAGGATCGGAAGGGGCTACTCACAAAGAATAAGCTTCCCTCTGAACAGCCTCAGATAGGAACTCCCCTGAATTCCCATTCTTCCAACAGGCAAACCTATTCGATTAACAGATTGCTTTTTATCAATAAATCGAGTTGTGTGAACCTACAAGCATAGGCAAACTGATAACAGTATGGCTCATCCAAACGGATATTATTTTCCCACACACTCACATTCAGAAAATCCTACGGCAGGAACCCCCAGCATCATGCAACTTTTCAAAACCACTACTTCCTCCTTTTCCTGGCAACTCTCTGGCTTCACGTTGATCTACTTATTGGCTCTTTCAGGTTGTGGAGAAAAAGACGCTCCTCTGTCTGCAGACAATAACAACACATCACGTTTGGTAATCGCAATGCTCCCGAAGCTTAAAAACATCGCTTATTTCGATGCCTGCCATCAAGGTGCAAAACAAGCCGCGAAGGAACTGGACATTGAACTAATATACGACGGCCCAAACGAGCCGAGTGGTTCGGAGCAGAATAAATTCATGGAAACGTGGATACGACAGGGAGTTGATGCCATATGTGTCGCACCTAATCAACCTCTGGCTATTAAGCGGATTGTGCAAAGAGCACAGGAACGCGGCATCAAGATTCTAACATGGGACAGCGACGCCCCGGAAAGCGGTCGCCTGTTTATGGTCAACCAGGTCGATGACACACGCCTCGGTCAATTATTGATGGATGACCTTGCAGAACAAATGAACCAATCAGGACAGTGGGCCGTTGTCATTGCCAGTCTCGATGCGTCCAATCTCAACAGTTGGCGGCGAGTTGCTGAAGCACGTGCAAAGGAGCAATATCCGGACATGGAACTTGTCGATACGATCGTCACACGAGAAGATGAAAATGTTGCACGGCAAAAAGTTGAAACCCTGTTAAACAAATATCCTGATCTAAAAGGTATGATCGCCTTCGATTCCAACTCGGTTCCCGGAGCAGCCGAAGCAATTCTCCGATCGGGAAAAACCGGTCAGGTGGCACTTACCGGAAACACCACGCCGGGCAAAATGGGCCCCTACCTTGACCAAGGAGTCCTGAAAAGCTTCTACCTGTGGGACCCTCGCAAGCTGGGCGACCTGACTATCCGAACGGCCGTTGCAGCCGTTAATGGCAAAGATCTAAAACCTGGTACTGAGTTGTCGGGATTTGGCCCACTGAACTTCAGCAGCGAAGATCCCACCATGATCATTCTGTCAGACCCGATTCGATTCACCATAGACAACATATCTGAATATGATTGGGGTTTTTAATTGCCCACTCCCCTAAAATCAACGTTAGCCTGCTGAATGCTGAACATTTTTTTGATACCAATTAGCTTTCCTCTGGAAAAGAGGCCCATAACACCATGACGTCCTCTTCTACTGCTTCTGATACCAACCGGTCGAACTCTGGAATTTCAGATGAAGAATGGAAAAGTCGTAGCCGACTTGCCGCTTGCTATCATATTTTCGACCATCTGGAATGGACGGAAACCATCTATGCTCACATCACCCTGAAAATTCCGAACCGAGACAACCAGTTCCTCATTAACCCGTGGGGACTACGTTACGATGAAGTCAGCGCTTCGAATCTTGTGGCAATCGACCTCGAAGGAAATCGTCGTGACCCAAGTGCCCACCCTGTCAATCGCGCAGGGTATGTAATTCACGGTGCCATTCATGCAGCGCGCCCCGACCTCAAGTGTGTTATGCACACCCATACAACAGCAGGTATGGCCGTGGCAGCCCAGCAACAGGGACTACTACCAATCAGTATCATGTCTACGGGGTACTACGGAAGAATTGCCTACCACGACTACGAAGGGCCGAGCCTGGATCGAGATGAACAAGAACGCCTTGTTGCATCCCTGGGCACAGACAAAAAAGTGATGATCCTCCGAAACCATGGCTTAGTAGCGGCCGGAAGCACGATCGAAGAAGCTTTTATTCTGATGTTTCGACTGCAGCGGGCGTGCGAAATCCAAATTGCAGCTCAGGCCGGTGGAAGCCCACTTAACATACCAGCGGCTGATGTATGCGAACAATCAGCCGAACGAACCGATTCGTTTCTGAACAGCAACGAATCACCCATTGGTAAACTAGAGTTTGATTCCTACGTACGGCTTCTGGAAGAACAAGGAAAGTCGTTTTCACCTTAACATGTCTCCAAGCAATCCCTTTTAGCGGCAAGGGAGTCGCATTGGTTGGTACTTCCTCTCTTTGCGCCCGCCAGAGAGTAACAGCTCATGATCACAGAAAACACACGAAATTCGATGTCGTGCAACCGACGTTCCTGGTTGGAAACCAGTGGAGCCGGACTCCTCGGTCTTTCCTTGACTGACCTTTCAAAAACACAAGCTGCTCCGAATCCTTCAGCTACACTCCTAATGAGTCCACCGGTTTTTGTCGGCCAAACGAAAGCACAACGCGATGAGTTTCTACAGCGAACATCCATTCTTGAAGTGCGTACTGTTTCAATGGCAACCCCGTCCAACTGGACAGAAAACCAAGTATCGGAGGCCCATCATTTTCTGAAACAGGTGAATATTCGTGTCGGAGAGTTCAGTGCATTTGATTTACGCTTTGCCTCCTCTGAAAGTGCAGACCATCGGATAGCAATGAATCACTACAGACGCCAATTACAACATGCCCGAATCCTGAACGCGCATTGCGTTGGCTTTGCCATTACCACGGATCGTGGAACGCCGGCTATGTGGTCACAAGACACCTGGAAACGCTGTATCCGAGCTGTCAAGGAACTGGCTCGGGAAGCAGAACAGACGGAGATGAATATCGCCGCTCATCCGCACATTATGAGTCCTCTCAATTCTACCGAACGGTATCAGCAACTGCTGGAGGAAGTAGCTTCTCCTCGTCTGAAAGTTCTGTTGGACCCTGTCAACCTCACATGGCCCCAACGATTTTACCAGAGCGGAGATATGATCCAGGAACTGTTCGATGCTCTGGGCGATGCCATTGTTGCTGTACACGCCAAGGACATGACCATGTCAGGCGTAAAATCACAAGGAGAATTTCTATCTGTCGTAAATGTCCAGGAAGCGGTACCAGGAACCGGGCAACTCGATTATCCGCAACTGATTCGCTCTTTAAGCAAACTAAACCATACGGTAACGATACATGTCGAACATTTCCCATTTGCCCGAACCGTTACGGGCCAGCAGTTTATTCGTCACATTGCCCGCACCTGTAACGTCACCATTCAATAATTCATTATCTTTACAGATAAACGGCACTATTTCAGAACAACCCTGAGCCCCTTGACGGATCTCCAATTCCCGGCATGCCCGGAAATCTCACCGGCCAAGTCACTCTGCAACAAATTCATGATTTAATTGCCTCTCTCAAGGCTTCCGTGAGTCCGACACCTTCAAACACCAGATAACTGTTTATTGAAATCGTCACTGATTTCGGTAACTGCTGAACAATACCGTCACGGATACTAGACATAACCAAAGGGCTTGTAGCATAATATGATTATCGGCAACCCTCTGTAGCAAAATCCATATTACTGGTAACCCGTCAACCAATAGGACGGAGTCCCTCGATGCTTAATATTCTTGGCCAATCAACACATCTCTGTAACGGGTTGTCACGGCGAGCTATCCTGACGGCGGGTAGTGCAGGTCTCTTCGGACTTCAGGTACCCTCTCTTCTGTCCGCAGAAAATAAGGGGACCATTCGCCCCGACGCAAAAGCCAAATCCGTTTTATTTCTTTTCCTTTTCGGTGGGCCAAGCCAGTTGGAAACGTTCGACATGAAACCGGAGGCAGCCAGTAGTATACGCGGACCATTCCGTAGCATCCCCTCTCGGACTCCAGAATTACGGATCAGCGAGCACCTGAAACAAACCGCCCAGCTGTCCGACAAATTCTGCGTTATCCGAACGATGACACATCCACACAATGACCATAACGCTTGTCACTATATTCAGACCGGCCACACCTGGACTCGTTCTGCAGAAAACGGCCAAGACGTCAATGCACGAGAAACAGACTGGCCATCCATGGGATCCGTAATCGAGCATGTCTCCCAACATCACCCTGGCAATCGACATCGAACGTTTCCGGACTACGTCTATCTGCCTAATCGCCTTGGACATCTACAGGGCTACGATCGCACGGGACAATATGCAGGTTGGCTCGGTTCTGCCTACAATGCTCTCGCGACAGATATCCGCCGGAAAGATTCCCAGGACAACCCTTATTTCAGAAACTGTGATGATACTGAACTGGATTTTCGAATCAAAGGATTATTAACACGTAAGGAAATCACTTTAGACAGGCTCCAGAAACGCCAGTCACTGTTGGAACAATTCGATCGACATCGGAGAGACGTCGAAGATCAAAAATCACTTGTCAACTACGAAGGGATTCGTAGACAGGCCCTCGAACTGGTGACCTCGGAAAAAATACGAACCGCACTCGACATCAGAAAAGAATCCGAGGAACTACGGTCCCAATATGGCTACCACCTTTTCGGACAATCAACGCTGATGGGAAGACGTATCATTGAAGCAGGAAGCCGATTTGTAACCGTTCTTTGGGATGCTCCGGATGGATACAGCTGGGATTCGCATCGGACCAGCTCAGACCTTGAAAAGTTTCTCATACCCGGTTTCGACCAGGCATTCTCAGCGCTGTTACGAGACATGGATGACCGCGGCTTACTCGATGAAACCCTCGTGGTTGCCATCGGAGAAATGGGGCGAACGCCAAAACCCGACACCGCTCAATGGGGCCGAGGTCACTGGAGTTATTGTTTTCCCTGTATTCTTGCAGGCGCTGGAATTCAAGGTGGAACTCTCTATGGACAGTCAGATAAAGACGCGGCTTACCCGGCTGACAATCCCGTTCGTCCGGAAGATCTCGCAGCAACTATTTATTATGCGCTGGGGATCAACCCGGATTTGAGATTACCTGACCAGCAGGGCCGTCCGGTACAAATCATTGAGGATGGTCGCCCCCTGACAGAACTGTTTGGGTAAGACATCTGTTGTGGATTGCTAAATCGATACCCTGCACGGCCTAATACAACACCCTCGAGAAAATCGTACGGCTACAGGGTCCCTTCGATCGCATCCTTCGCCGGATCGCCAACTACAATTTGGGAACTTTGCCCTGAACAATAAACGGCAATCGGATCAAACCAGTCGTTTTTGAGTGACATACGGATAATGTCTTCCGCGGACAGATTGAGACGCCCAGCACGGGAGGTTAACTGAAAAGCCATTCCGCCCACTCCTTCATACGCACGATAGATCACTTCCGTACACACCAGTCGGTCAGAACGTGAAAAATCAAAATCAAAATCGTAAGGCTTTCCATCATGTGAAAACACTCTGCCAATCGCGTCTGCTATTAACCGTTTCGAGATTCGCGGTCGCAAGATCAGAAGCGAGTCAGAACGGAACGGGGAGTCCATCGAACGAATTCTGACACCATCTTTCAACGATTCGATTACACATCCCCTTCCAGAATCACTACAGGACACCACCTGTTGCCAACGCGATTTCACATCAGCCTGCTCACTAATGCCCATCTCATTCAGCTGATGATCATTTCCGATGTACAATAATGCATGTGGCCAAAAACCTGGCAGAAAATAGTTCGTTAGCGCATGTTCTTTACGATTAACAAGAACATCGCCAGGTTTCAGTAACGGCTCGAAGTCCATCTGGACCTTTTCCGGAATCTGAGGTTCATGGCCAGGCAAAATATATTTATCCGACAGTAATCGTGATACCGTTTTCTGAAGTCCGTACATCGCCCGTTTGAAAAGATCTTTGCGGACAATCGTTGCCATCTGACGAACGCGGGTCCGTAGTCGCGTCACAGAGTACTTTGTCACAGAAATCTGCAGTCGCTGTCTTAAACGAAGAACAATTGCAAGAACCGCCTCCAAGTCATGATCCCGAGCAACCGTTTTCAGTTCATCTTCATGCTCCTCAAAAAAACGCGCGGCATGATACAGATGCCATACATGGACGGGATTCGTCAGGGATCGTTGAATACGATCGTAAACCCCTTTGGGAATACCGAACGATGGCTCTGGTTCGTTAAGTTTTTCACGTACAACAGACCGTTTGTGCACCCCTTCTCGCAGAAAACGGGCAGCATCTATGAGAACCAGCGCACCCGCAAAAGAAACAAGAAACCCGGATTGAACCAGGTCATCGGGAAGACGGGCATAGTCCTTGTAACTGGTTACCACTTCAATTAATGCATTGCGAGATTGCCAGTAAGAGACCAGCAAATGCCTTACCTCTTCGTCCTCCGATGGGGTGAAGTAGCCTCGTGCGCTCGCTCTGCCGTTATTAATTAAACGGGCCGCAGACTGCTTCAATTCCTCAAAAAATTCAGCTGTGTATCTCACCGCACGAGCATCAGAATGAATATCTTCAAACTGCATCAAGACACCCTCTCGATATCCTGTTTTCCACTCAGGCAACAAACATTTCAAGAATCATCACTTCGGATAGATTTTAACATAATTTCGGAAAAGGACATCGTGACACAGCATTCCACACTAGAGAAACCTGCAGCAATTCGTTGAATGCCACTGACAAGATACCTATGATACGTATCTGCTGGCACATGGTAATAATCCTTTGAACGGATCACCTCCAGGGAAAGCCACTAAAAACAGCAACCTGGCTCCAATAATTCCCTGCCATACAATCTAAACAAGATATTTAACCGACCTGTATAACCCGCCACACCGTGGAGAACCATCCAGATGAACAAACACTCCGGTACAACGAAACGATTTCTTTTAACAGTCCTCGCAATCAGTCTTTTCTGCTTACCGTTCACCAACACGGCACCTGCATCCGAACCTCCACAGTTTACAAAAGGTGATGTTGAAGAACTCATGCAACAGCTTTCCAATTGGGGCCGATGGGGGAAAAATGATCAACTCGGCGCTCTTAATTTCATTACAAAAAAAACGAGACGGAAAGCTGCTAAACTCGTTGATGAAGGGATATCCGTTTCTCTGGCGCGCAATACAGACAAAACAGCGTCGGCAGACAATTCTGATCCTTTCGAGCACAAAATGATTGCTTCCGGTGCCGATCCCGTAAATGGCCAATGGTGTGCAGACAATTACAGCGTGTCTTATCACGGCTATGCCCATACCCATATTGATTCTCTATGCCACGTTTTCTATGGCGGCAAAATGTTTAATGGTTTTCCCCAGACTGAAGTTTCTGACCAGGGAGCCCACAAACTCAGCATTCACAATCTCAAAGAAGGAATTTTTGCACGTGGTATTCTGATGGATATTCCTCGCTTGAAAGGACTCGATTATCTGGAGCCTGGCCAGGCCATTTACCCGGAAGACCTGGAAGCATGGGAGAAGAAGGCCCGCATTCGAGTATCGCGCGGCGATGTATTGCTGATTCGAACTGGACGTTGGTCACGACGCCAAAAAACGGGGCCCTGGGACATGGAAAAACAGGGATCCGCCGGCCTTCACGTATCCTGCGCAAAATGGCTGAAAGATCGAGAAATAGCCATTCTTGGAAGCGACGCAGCGAGCGACGTACTGCCTTCAGGAGTAGACGGCGTTTCACATCCGATCCACCTTCTTTCTCTAAACAGTATGGGAATTCACATCCTGGACAACTGTGATTTTGAGGCATTAAGTTCGGAGGCCGCTCGCCAGAGACGTTGGAAATTCCTGCTCACCGCTGCCCCTATTCCGGTTACAGGTGGAACAGGTTCTCCACTCAATCCAATCGCGACTTTTTGATATCGACAGACCTCTGAACAAACCCTGTAAGATTAAGCACCGAGCTCTGCCGCTTTGTGATCTCTCCGGTCTCTCTTTGAAAGCAACTGCACGTGCCTATGCTTCCGAGACCGGAGCATTCTATGATTCTTGTTTAACCGGGGAGCACAACCACTTAACTGGTGGAAATCAGTGATTCTCCAGGCCGGGAACACCCTACGTTCCATTACCCGTCACGAAAAGGTACTTCCAATATGCTTATCGGTTATGTGAGCGACGAGCGCTATATTGCACAACATGACGTTGCGGTGCTGTTTGAAAATGAACAAGACTACTATGAATCTCGATCTCTTGCCAATGGTGCTATTTATGCAGACCTCAAACCAGGACTCTACCAACTGACTCTACGCAAAGAAGGATACAGCTCCAAACGCGTCAAAATGACGATTCCGCCAGACCAACCGGTTTCCCTTCGAATGCTCAGTAACAAGCTCGTTGGATATATGTGGCCCAAATGCGTCCAATCCGGTGAAAAATCGGAATTCCGGGTGCATGCTACCGAAGCCTACCGGATCGATCTTTATCGTTATGGATGGGATAAACATCACGTAAGAAACATTGGCTGGTTCGACGAACACGGCCCGTTAGCAACATCCCAAATCACACCAGATGGAGACTACACGCAAACCGGAATTAAGTTCAACAATCAAGGTTATACGAACCCACATCACCGCCAACATATTGTCGCACCAGAACAATCCGGCCTTTATTACCTTCATACAAAAACCATGTCGGGGGAGTTTTTTTCGTTCCCATGGATCGTGGCGCCCGCACAAGCGCAAAACCGTGTCGCGGTGCTCGCATCGAATATTAACTGGAACGCCTACAACAATTTCGGTGGACGAAGCAATTACATCCATCCGCGACAGTTACCCGCACAACCCACTGTCAATGCTCGTCAGGATCTTGCACGATATACCAGTGACAGTCATATGGAGTTCGCCTACGAAGAATATGCGCCACTGTCTTTTGATCGCCCAGAAATCCTCAACCACATTCCAGAAAATGTAATCATCACCGATCCTCTCGAAGGTCGTTCTGAATGCCACGTTCTTCCGGCAGAATGGAGACTCTTTGGATGGCTTGAACGAGAAGGGTTTTCTTACGACCTCTATTCCGAAACTCAGTTCCATTTTGGAACCATGGATCTTGATAATTACGACATACTGATTATCAGTACACACCCGGAATACTGGTCATCTGAAATGTATTTTCAACTCAAAGAGTGGGTAGTGCACCGGAAGGGAAAGCTTCTTTATCTGGGAGGTAATGGACTCAACTGTGCCATTGAATTTCTAGATCCTCAAACAATGAAAGTGCGTAATGGAGCCCATGGAGGAAGTTCCAGTGAGATGGCTCGAATAGGGAAAGAAAGCCGCTTTGACATCTACTATGAGTCCGAAGCCAATCTCCTGGGCGTCCGATGTACCGAAACCGGCATCATGACAGGGGCACCGTACCGTGTTATCGACGATTCTCACTGGATCTTCTCGGATACGGGTCTAAACAACGGAGACCTTTTTGGAGAACGCTGCCTGCACATGCGATGTCCAGGCGGTGCCTCAGGCCATGAAACAGACAAACGATCTTCTTCAAATTCACCTCCCGGTACGCTCCTGCTTGCCAAAGGTCTTAACCCGGACGATGGGGGTGGAGAGATCACATACTATGAAACGGAAAGCAAAGGTGCTGTCTTCTCAGTGGGTTCCATCAGTTATCCATGCTCCCTGCCGGTCGATGAAAACATCTCCCAAATCACCAAGAATGTACTGGAACACTTTCTCGATTAGTCTTCTTAAATACGGATAGGCGCGCACGTAATGTATCCGCGTCACGGAAGATTCGAGACGTTGTAATTTGCTAGAAGTGATCCGGACTCCAGAAAGTCAAAGGCTGCTCTGGGAAAATAGTCCGAAACAATTTTGAGACCTCTGTGGGGAAAGCCTGCTGATTTACGAGGTTCATACTGCAAACCCGCTGCCAGCCGGTTTCACCAAAAATCATTCTCAACAGTAATTCCTGACCGATCGGAACGGTCATTTGATTACGTTCATCAGGCCCTGAATGCAAAGTTCCGTCTTCTGTCAATTGAACCCGGCAGGATTGCTGCCCCATACGTAGCACAAACTGTACTGGGTCTGGTCGGTTCAAAGACTTTTCCAGACGGGACTGCCACATAGGAAGCAGACGCTGAATCAACCGACTCAGATTAACTGGATAAAGCATCATCGTCCCATTTCCTGACAGCACTAAATCAGCTGCTGTCCGTTCCATCATCTTCTGTACAAAGGGATGACGGTAACAAAATTCGCCACGTACCACACAAATATTGCGATCGCGGCATTCCTTCAAAACAAATTCCATCAGTACCAGCAACGCGTCAGGATACTTTTCAGAACCTACCACTTCATGAATAATGAACGAATCGTCCGTAAACTCGTAATTCAAATACCCTACAATTTCACTGGACGTTCGTACCACTACTGTAGGCAACACACCGCGTATCCGTGAAGGAGCACACGTCCAATACTCGGGTGATCGAACAAGTGTGCCACTCAAAGACTGATTGTGTCGAGCATACAATTCCATAACCCCAGAAAGGTCACGCAATTCACAAAAAGGCAATACATTCATAGGAAAATCCATCCGCTTTTCCTCGAATTTTCCAATCGTGAGCGTGAATCCCGCTAAAGGCAGAATGGACCAACCAAGCCGGGAATAAAATGAGCAAGGGATTTCAGAAAAAAGCACTCCCAACTCATAGTCAGCATCAAACAGATACTGTGTCACATCATGCAACATGACGGTTGCTGCACCTCGCTTTCTAAAGTCCGGATGTGTTCCAACACCACCAATCCCACCTACCCGAACGGTCACGCTCCCAATGCGCATCCTTCGATCCCATACACGCAGTGTTGCAATCAGACGATGATCACAAACAACAACCCGTGTTTGATCAAAGTGATAATCTGGATCACCGTCCAGATAACGAGTGTATCGTTCGTAACCATCTGATCGAAAAACACGACACTGTAAACGTATCATTTCGTCACGTTCATCTGGCCTCAAACTTCGTGCTATTAAGGAATCCGACATGATATTTGTCCAAGAACACTTAGTCCTTAATGTGCGAACACATCCTCATACGATTGCTGGCGATCCCGGCACGGATCGTCGTATCCTCATCAAATCTGAAAAAGTGTGCCAGGAGTGATCTCCGTCCATTGTAATCATTTTTCAGATGGCAATAAGGGTTTCCATACAACCCCACCAACCGTCCCTCCTTCATTTATACTGGCACCAATAAACTTTCTTTCCATTTCTTTTTTGTTAAAAACCACGTATCTTGATTTTTTCATTAATTCATTCGATGTGGTTTCAGAGAGATCCCTCAAATGCCAAACCTCCTTATCAGTTACCAGGAAATGCAGGATTCGCAGAGTGAACACGTCAAACGAATTCGAGAAGCCGGATTTGAAATAACCGTCCCGGAAAATCCGGATTTCTGTAAAGGGCTGTGTGACGAACAGGAAACCATACGGACACTAAACAACGTTTCTGCTGTGATTGCCTGGGGAGAACATTATTCAGCAAATGTTCTGCGTTCACTTCCTCATCTCAGAGTCGTAGCACGTGCCGGTGTCGGTTTTGACTGTGTTGCAGTACCTGTGGCTAGCGAATGTGGAATCGCGGTCACAATAACCCCCAATGCGAATCACCAAGCCGTTGCCGAACACGCACTGGCACTCATGTTCAGTGCGGCCAAACAAATCATCCCGGCAGACCGAGCAATGCATCAGGGTCATTGGCCTCGCGTAAATATGAAACCATTACGAGATCGCACACTCGGCATAGTAGGGTTGGGACGCATTGGCAAGAGTCTCGCAACACGGGCCAGCGCTTTGAACATGCATCTTGTGGCAACCGAACCACAACCAGATCTTGAGTTTGTAAAACAGTGGAACATTGAGCTACTTGATCTTGAGTCATTAATTCGACGCTCTGATTATGTTTCACTCCACGTTCCCTTGTCCGAAGAAACACACGGCCTGCTCCACAAAAACCTCTTTTCGAAAATGAAACCCGGTAGCGTTCTCATTAATACTTCGCGAGGTGGCCTGATAGTTGAAAAAGACCTGGTTGACGCACTGCAGCAAGGCCCCCTTGAAATGGCAGCACTTGACGTGTTCGAAGAAGAACCCACGGATCCGGATAATCCCATTCTGGAAATGGAAAACGCCATACTTACACCACATGTAGCAGGAGATGATGGCCTTTCTGTCCAGCAGATGGCCATGGAAGCAACCGAATGCATTCTCGAGCTCCAGCAAAACCGATGGCCCCGGTATGCCGCAGTCAACCAGGACTTAGAGGAGCGATGGCAGTGGTAGTCCTTTTCTTTTGTAAACAATCACCATCTGGTGCAGAAACTTAAGGTATGGGACCTGCACTTGTTCAGCGGACGATTCGAGACTGGTATCTTTCATAAGGACACTAGAAATGAAACCGATTTCATTACAAAAGCCCAAGGCGCCTCGATCTCTCACACGTCGCATCTGGCTGCAATCAACGGTCATGTCCTCGTTTCTGTCTCCAGCTATCAGTTCGGTTATTCCGTCATCGGACCATAAGGATTTCCCAAAA
This sequence comes from uncultured Planctomycetia bacterium, assembly GCA_963996245.1. Lineage (GTDB taxonomy): Bacteria > Planctomycetota > Planctomycetia > CAXEIY01 > CAXEIY01 > CAXEIY01. The sequence continues at coordinate 18,316 of CAXEIY010000304.1, forward strand.
CCATTGAACCGTTTCCCTCGTATGGTCCAGGAATTTTTCGTACAGCAGCTGGAACAACTGGAAATAGCCCAGATGGAGCGTAGACGAAAACTCCAGACAATGAGTGACGTCACGGATTATTTAAATGACACCAAGAACCGTATTCACCAATGCTTCGGGACAGAACCCAAACGTACGAAGCTGGATCCTCGCATCATCGGGACTATTGAACGCGAACGTTACCGAATTGAAAAAATCATTTTCTTCAGTCGTCCGGGATTTCCCGTAACCGCTAATCTTTATATTCCAACCGGACATTCAGCACCTTTTCCCGGCGTTATCGGCACCTGCGGTCATTCCGCTTCTGGAAAAGCAGAGCCTGCCTATCAAGCCTTTGCACAGGGACTTGCCAAACGGGGATTTCTTTGTCTCATCTATGACCCCATTGGCCAAGGGGAACGGCTGCAGTACTTAACCGCCAACCATAAACCCCGATTACACTCCGCTGTTGCAGAACACCTTTATGCAGGAAATCAACAGCTGCTTGTAGGAGAAGTGTTTGCCATGTGGCGTGCCTGGGATGGCATACGTGCGCTGGACTATCTGCTGACTCGCAATGAACTTGATCCTAAACATCTGGGCGTCACGGGAAATTCCGGTGGAGGAACCATGACCACCTGGCTCTGTGCACTGGATCCACGGTGGACCATGGCTGCGCCCTCCTGCTTTATCACATCTTTTCGCAACAATCTTGAAAATGAACTACCAGCAGATATTGAGCAGTGCCCGCCACAGGCAATTGCACAAGGGCTGGATCACGATGATTTTCTTGCTGTGATGGCACCAAAACCCGTGATCATATTGGCGAAAGAACGGGACTTTTTCGATGTCCGAGGGACCATTCAGTCCTACAACAAATTGAAAGCCATCTATAAACTGCATCACAAGCAGGATGCCATCGACCTGTTCATCGGCCCCAGCTATCACGGTTTCACTCAGGAAAATCGGGAAGCCATGTACAACTGGTTCAGCCAGGCAGTTGGGAAATCCCTTCCTGAATCGGAATCAGACCTGTCCATTGAAAAAGAAGAAACCCTCTGGTGTTGCCCGTCTGGACAGACTGCCCAGCTGGAAAACACACAGACCGTTTTCCATTTCACTTCGGAAAAATCACAATCTTTAAAGAAAAAACGTCCCCCACTAAAGGGGATCGCTTTGCGTGAAAAGATCTCACAACTGCTGAAACTACCTGAGCCTTCCCCTAGCATCCCCTCTTATCGAATCCTGAGAAACCTTTCTTCCCGTCAGTATCCCCTTGAACACGCCACCACCTATGCGGTTGAGACGGAACCCGGAATTCACGCTATCGTGTACCGGTTATCCAACCAACGATCGTACTCACGCCCCCCACTCGGCAAGCAACCTGCCATCCTTTATGTCGCCCATCTTTCCAGTGATTCCGAACTTCGTGTGGAACCACTGATTCAAGAGGCGATTGATTCGCAACCCGATTATTCAGTCTATACTTGTGATGTACGCGGAATCGGCGAATCTCAACCGGACACCTGTGGAGAAAATTCCTTTCATCATCCCTATGGAAGCGATTATTTTTACGCCGTACATAGCCTGATGATCAATCGTCCATATGTGGGACAGAAAACCTGGGACGTCCTCCGAATTCTCAGCTGGTTGGAATCAGTAGGCCATACACAGATCCATCTAATAGGACGAGGCTGGGGAGCATTGCCAGCCACCTTTGCCGCCCTTATCCACAAAAACGTGCAACAAGTCACTCTGAAGCATGCATTAACCTCATACCAATCGCTTGCAGAAACGGAAGACTATCACTGGCCATTGTCTACTTTTATTCCCAACGTTCTTGCCCACTTTGATCTTCCGGACTGTTACCGAGACCTGGGGAGAAAAAACCTGCGGCAGATCACTCCCCGAGGGCCCCTGTCCTCTACTGGGACTCCTTAGGACACACCCCTGTGACAGACTTGTCAGACAACAGGCAGCCACAAATGTGAAAGGTTCTTTTTGCGGTAACTTGAAGAGGCCTTTACAATAGCACAGGAACCTTTGTCAAATGGCTTCAACCCTTCCGGATCCTGAGAAAGCCACGTGATTATGCTCAGACCGATCGTTACATTCAAAACAGGCCACTTCTCCTGTTTTCTTATTTTAACAGCAGCCACGCTCTGCCCTGTTCATCCTCTATTTTCAGATTCAGATGAAACAGTAAAATCTTCCCGTGGTCCTGCAGATTCTCCGGTACACTGGGCGTTCTCTCCGATTCAAACGGTCCAGACGCCATCAGTCAACACACCCTCCTGGATAAGAAACGAGATTGACTCTTTCATACTGGCCAATCTTGAAAAGCAGGGTGTTGTTCCTTCTCCAGAAGCCGATCGTGCTACTTTAATTCGACGCGTTTATCTGGATCTCACCGGACTTCCACCCGAGCCTGACGATGTCGATTCTTTTGTAAATGACCAACATCCGGATGCTTTTGAAAAACTTGTTGATCAACTACTCGCTTCTCCTCGATACGGAGAGCGATGGTCACGAATCTGGCTCGATGCCGCGCGCTATGCCGACAGTGACGGTTATGAAAAAGACAGAGTTCGGCCCCATGCCTGGCGATGGAGAGACTGGGTGATCAACGCTCTGAACAATGATATACCATTCGATGACTTTACCGTTCAGCAGATCGCAGGTGACCTTCTTCCAAAAAGCACACCACTTCAAAAGGTGGCTACCGGCTTTCATCGTAATACTCTAATCAACACCGAAGGTGGAGTGGACCGTGAAGAAGATCGAATCAAAAGGACAGTAGACCGTGCCAACACGGTCTCCAAAGTTTGGCTGGGAATCACATTACAGTGCGCACAGTGCCACGACCATAAGTACGATCCGATCAGCCAGGAAGACTACTATCAATTTTTCGCCTTTTTCAACAACCTTGACGAAGTCGATATTGCTGCACCGCTTCCCGAACATGTCGCTTCTTATCGCCAAGCTATGATTCAATTTGAACGTCAGCATGAAGAACATCTGCTACGATTGAAAAACTACGAAGAAACACAGTTGCTTAACCGAATGCGTAAATGGGAATCCGATACTCGCAAACTACAAACATGGCACAGGCTCAAGCCCATTCGAAGCGAAACCCGGCACGGGTCACAATTACATTCAGAACCCGACCACTCTATTTTTGTAACAAGTGACAATAAACAGTCCGAACGATATCGCATCTACGTGCAGGTTCCACTTGAAGCAATTACCGCATTTCGCTTAGAGGTTCTTCCCGACAAACGCCTTCCTTCCAGCGGTCCCGGACTTGCTCCCAATGGAAATTTTGTGCTCACACATTTTCGTGTCAGCATTGAAAATCCCAAAGATCCTTCAAGCTGGACTCCCTTAAAAATAAAATCTGCGTCCGCTGATTTTTCACAAGACAATCGCCCCGTATCAGCTGCAGTAGAACCCGCCTCTGACAATGGATGGGCCATTCACCCACAAATCGGCATGCCACACCGTGCGATTTTTCACCTGTCGGCCCCCGTCCCGCACGAATCAAACATCGCTGTGAAAATCGAACTGGAACATGCACTCCATTCAAACCATAACCTGGGAAAATTTCGCATTTCCGCCACGGACGCGACTCTTCCGGTTCCATCCAATCTTCCAGAGCGGTCACTTGGAGACATTTTTAACAAACCCTTCGAGCAACGTTCTGAAGAGCAACAATCAAATTTGATAGACTATTTCAAGACCACAGATCCAACCTGGCAACAGCTGCAAAATGCGGTCGCCAACTCCCTGGAACAAAAGCCCGTCAATCCTGACACACTCATCAAGGCGCAAACCATTCGTGAAACGCCCACACCACGCCAAACCCATATACACATTCGAGGCGATTTCCTGAATCAGGGTAATCCGGTCAAAGCGCAGACGCCTTCTGCACTGCCTGCACTGCAAATTCAAGGACAAGTTGCAAACCGACTAGACTTGGCTGAGTGGCTTACAAGCGCACAAAACCCTTTAACATCCCGAGTGATTGCTAATCGCCACTGGCAACATTTTTTTGGCCAGGGAATCGTCACCTCGGAAGATGACTTTGGTACTCAGGGAACGAAGCCTTCTCACCCCGCACTTCTCGACTGGCTGGCCAATCGATTCTCGAGTCAAGGATGGAGCTTCAAGAAACTCTGCCGATCCATCGTATTGTCTGCCACCTACCGACAATCTTCCCAAAGCCGCCCCGACGTCACCGAACGAGACCCCTATAACACCTGGCTTGCAAGACAGAATCGACTTCGTGTCGAAGCTGAAATCATTCGTGATATGGCACTGAGGGCAAGCGGACTACTGTACCTAAAACTGGGAGGCAAAAGTGTACGACCTCCCCAACCCGCGGATATCGCGTCACTGGGATTTCAGGGATCCGTAAAGTGGCCTACAAGCAAAGGGCGCCAGCAGCATCGGCGGGGGCTATACACGTTTTTCCAACGAACCGTCCCCTACCCCATGTTACTCACTTTTGACGCGGCTGATTCAAACTTAAGCTGCACTCGCCGTGACCGTTCCAATACCTCTCTTCAAGCTCTGACTCTCTGGAACGATCCCGTCTTCTTTGAAGCCGCACAGTTCCTTGCTGGAAGAATGGCACGTTTCACCGAATCCCACGGCCCAGCAACTGTCAAGGACAGGATTCGATTCGGATTTCAGCTCTGTTTGACACGTAAACCACTAGAGCCAGAACTCGATTTACTGAACCAACTCTATCTCGATCAACTACAACAATTCAAGCACGACCACAAGACTGCTCAGACTATCGTGGGAAACCATCTTTCTACGGAAAACCCGTTAGAGACCTCCCGAATGGCTGCCTTTATCGCTGTCGCTCGCACTCTTTTTAACACCGATGAATTCATCACTCGTGATTAAATAACTCGAAATACACGTATCCGTCTCTTTTAACATCCTTCATGACCTTTCTATTTTTCACAAGCCAACTCGAAACGTAAATAAAACGATTACACTTTTCTCTTTTGACAAATTGAATTGCCCAAATGAATCCAACTCTGACACCCTTTAAATCCCGGCGAGAATTCCTGGTGTCTACATCCAGTGGCGTGGGGGCACTCGCACTGGGATCTCTTCTTGCTGAAAATGGACTCCTGGCCAATGACCCGCAATCAACATCACTTCTGACCCCTCAATCCTCACATTTCTCAGCCCAGGCAAAACGATGTATCTTCATTTTCCTGGCTGGTGCTCCAAGCCAGTTGGACCTTTTTGACCCCAAGAAAAAGCTGAATGAATTACATGGACAGCCACTCCCGGAATCCATGGGGAAAAATGTACGTTTCGCTTTTATCAACACGAAAACGGCTATGCTGAAAGGATCTCCCCGTACTTTCACCCCACATGGTTCCTGTGGAACGGAACTATCGGATCGGTTACCGCACCTGGCTAGCTGTGTGGATGACATGGCAGTGATCCGATCCATGCACACCGATGAGTTCAACCACCATCCGGCCCAATTAATGATGAACTGTGGTGTTGGCCGGCTTGGCCGCCCCAGTGTTGGATCATGGCTCACCTATGGCCTGGGATCTGAATGTAATAATCTCCCCAGTTATGTTGTTCTAAGTGCCGGTGTTGGAACCAGTGGTGGATCGTCAAACTGGACAAGTGGATTTCTGCCTTCCACCTATCGTGGTGTTCCCTTTCGCACACAAGGGGAACCCGTGTTGAACCTGAAAAACCCGCCCGGAGTCAGTCGAAAGGATCAGGAACGAAGTTTACTTGCTTTACAAGAACTGAATCGCCGACGATTAGAGATTACCGGTGATTCAGAAATTGCGAATAGAATTTCTTCCTACGAACTTGCTTTCCGAATGCAGGCTTCCGCGCCCGAATTGCTCGACCTATCAACGGAAAGCCAATATACACTGCGGGACTATGGTGTTGACCGTTCAGAGCCAGAAAACAAACGGCACCGTGGATATTCACCACAGGCTCATCACGCTTTCGCCCGTAACTGTTTGCTGGCCAGACGGTTGATAGAAAGAGGCGTTCGGTTTGTCAATCTCTACCATGCATCATGGGACCACCATGATGCACTCGACAAAGACCTCAAATACAATTGCAGCATTGTCGACCAGCCAGTAGCCGCCTTACTCAAAGACCTCAAACAGCGAGGCCTGCTTGATTCTACTCTCGTTGTTTTTTCTGGAGAATTTGGACGAACCCCACTGGCGGACAATCATGAATCCAGCGGCCAGAAACCGGGACGTGACCACCATCCGTTTGCATTCAGTTCATGGATGGCAGGCGGTGGTGTGCGAGGTGGCCAGGTTGTTGGCAAAACCGATGAATTAGGATGGGCCCCCATTAAAGACCCTGTCCACATTAACGATTTTCATGCAACGCTGTTACATCTGTTTGGTCTCGACCACCTTAAACTGTCCAAAAAGTTTGGGGGCTTTGATGTACGCCTGACAAATGTCGGTGGAAAAGTAATTCACAAATTACTGATTTAGTTCCTCTCTTTGGTACATACCCTCCTGGAAGCACGGTCACGAACCTCACCATTTGTGTCCTCACCACTGCAAAAGACCTGGCTTCTGTTGTTTCCACCCCTCTTCGGATGGAAAGATCGTTCTCATGTCAATTCGCGTTGGATCGCCCTCAAACATTTCACTCACAATGGATTTCCACTTGATGAAATGGGGGGCCTCCAGATGAGCCTCAAATGCCTTCTGGTCAAGATAGACTTCGTAAAGATAGAACCGGGAAGCGAGCTGAGGGTCCTGAAGGATATCAAACCGAAAGCACCCGGGTTCATCACGTACAGAACCCTGGGCATCACCTAGACTTGCAGTCATAAATTCATCCACTCGATCCTCTTTAATCTTAATGGTCACAAAGATTGCATACATCAAACCTCCACCTTTCCTGTCATGTGTGAAACGAACAGCAGAACTGTCACCCGTTGTTTAACGACCAATCGGCTTCACTGTACTCCTCACTTGGATCACGACATATGAACTAAACCTCATGTTCGAATTGGAATAACAATCTTTTATCTGATAGTTACACACAGCCCGGATATGATTTACCACAAAGAAGACGAAACGTCGGTTTTGGACGATCCGAATCACACCAGTGTGAACGGGCCGACATGTAATGAACGGCAAGTCCTCGTCGAGAATGATTCGTATGATTCACGCCCGAACGATGCAACAGCATACTGTGGTGGAAGGAACAGCTCCCGGCTGTCATCAAAAGGGCGACCTCCTGATCACGGCAAATCCTCTCGTCTGATACTTTCATATCGACCCGGTCCCCCACCATCCAAGACGCATTGTGCGGCAACACTTCCTGTTTATGGCTACCGGGAATCACGCACACGGCCCCATTTTCTGCCGTCACTTCATCGAGAGCCGTCCAGCATGTCACTAATTCTCTGGGCTGAATCGGGAAATAAGCTGAATCCTGGTGATAGGCCTTTTCCATTCCTCCGGGGGGCTTCATAAAAAGTTGTGTTCCATACAATTTCACATCTTCACCAATAAGATCACAAACGACCGAAAGCACATATTTATTTGAAACATGGGCCGAAAAAATGGAGTTATTTTCGGCGCATCGATTTAACTTCCGTAGCGAGTGCGCTCCACGGTCCTCTTTTATTCCCGGTTCGTATTCGATGTCCTGCTCGGGATAAGCGATATTACCATTAGCAATTCCATCCGTCTGCACGCACATGCTTTTCACCATATCAGTTGGCACCAGATCTTTCATGACGAGATACCCGTTTTGGTGATAATGATTCAACGTTTTTTGACCAAGCAAAGTCTTACCATTCGGCATCATGAACGCTTCACCGCCTTTTGTTACGAATTACATTTACCTGTCTTCGTGATCCCAGAATTCTTCCCTGACTTGAAAGGTCTCCCATCATCTGAATCGTTCCCTATCAACTACGATACTTCTCGGAAACCGGTCTCATCGTTTTACAAGTGAGTGCCCGTAGCTCTGACATAATTTACCGTTAATCGCTTTATAACTTCGACCAACGATACGCATGCTAAACATCAAAACCAAATATGATGAGAAACAGTGCTTGTCATAGTCGGAATTCTGGAAACTTTATGGCCGGTTCCTGAAACGTTCTTTTATCAAGGCTGAAACAGGGTCCAGTTCGTTGGCTATCTCAACCATGACGCACTCCAGGACCTTCTCTTCATCGCCATAGTCATTCTCTTTATAACCGTGTTCCATCTCAGGCAATAATCCGCTCTCTCTCCCAAACCCATACTCGGAATCTCTCATTTCATCATAAAACAAACCGGACGGGAGGGTTTCCGTCCAAAGGACTTCCTGGGCTTTGTGGAACGGTTCCGCAACACCAGCTCCCTCATCGGAAATCGGGAAACAGGCATCCTGAAACCGCAAATGGGCTAAAAACTCATTTCCAGAGACTCCAGTTCTCAAAACATCCGCTCCTGAGACCAGCGCCGCCGATTCGCCAAACAACAGAACCGCTATTTGCTCTGTAGTATGTCGACGCTCCGAACCATCTGCAATGTCTTCGTCGACGGCAAGGTGAACCGCCGAACCGTTCAGTGGCTGATCACCGTAAAGCAATCCCCAGCTTCCATCGGTTCCATCCATACCTGCCTGTGAGGCGATCGCACTGGCAGGATCCCAGTTCAGGTTCAGAGAGTAGTTGTAAGGGGGTGAATTTCCCACACCTCGCACCGAATCGGAACCGACAAACGCGTGGTACGATAGCGTTCCAACCGTTCCTGACCCTGATTCAAGAACCACATACCCAATGGTTTCGTCGGATCGACTTTTATCGGAGTCCTCCCCCACATGTTTTCCTACGTACAGGCTATTGCTCGTCGGCGCCTCACCTCGTGTATCTCCTCGTGACCAGAAAACAGACCAGTCAGAATCGGCCGATGTCATTACCTGACCGACCACCACCGGACTGGAATACTCATTCAAGTAAGACCGTTGCTCGCCTACCCAGGATTGCTCGTTATCGGTAAGAGTGGAAGTAAACCGGACTGCCTCCATCTTGATACCATCGATTTGTTCCGAATACACCCCCTCTTCCATAACCAGGTAATGGACCGCTACGTCATTTGAAATAGGCGATGAAGCACTATCGGTGCGCGATACCTGTACTTCAAAACTGTCAGCCAACGCATTACGGACACGTGGCACCACAGAAACAGGTGACGACCCGTAATTTAAAGTCGTAACCACCACCATGGAATCATACGAATGGTCAAGCTGAACCGTTTCCCATCCCTGATTATTCACATTGGTAAGCACACCGGTTTTCAGATAGTGACCTGATGGATTCGATTCGTCATCCACGTTTGTCACATCCACATCAACAGCATCCAGTCCGTCATACCCCGAATCATTACTCACCGCCGCATCCAGCACTACGGAATACGTTACGTCATCATCCGCATCACTGTCATCCACTCCGGTTACCGTCACCGTCTGGCCCGTGTCCCAGTTACTGTCCGTAAATACCAGGGAACTGACCGATACCGTGCCTTCGCTCTCATCACTCGATGAAATTCCAATACTCACATCCGCTGAAGGCTGTCGATTCAATACCACTTCAAATGATGCCGTACCCCCCGCCTCGGTCGTCTCAAGACCCGATGACAGACTCACCGTTATTCCAGAGCCAGGACTGGAATCGACACCGAAAACAAGATACGTCACATGTTCGGTAACATGCCATCGCTCGGAATCACTCAGCGTGTCTTCATCTATCGCCAACTGAAGTTCCGTTACCGACACCGGATCACTGCCATAAAGAACCG
>CAXEIY010000305.1:0-2490 GCA_963996245.1 uncultured Planctomycetia bacterium
AACCCGGTGCTGTCCATTGGAACACCAGATTCCATTGATGCGGTTCAAGTGACCGGTTGTCATGTGATCCGAAAAGACAATCGATTTGTCATGTGGTATGGGGCCTACAATGGTACCCATACGATTGGCCTTGCAACCAGTTCCGATGGTGTCCACTGGCACAAAGAAAATGACGGACGATCCGTGGTGGGATTAATGGGTGGGAAACAGCTTGGTCCGAGTGTTTATTTTGACGGTAATCAATATCTGATGTTCTACAACACCACTCGACCAACGCCTAATGGTGGCTCGCAATGGACCTTGTATTCGGCAACCAGTTCCGATGGAATCGAATGGCAACCGGCGAATCATAACAAACCGTTACTAGACGAAGCTCCGGAGGGAAACTTTGGTTCGGCCGATGGGCGGGCAGGTAACAATCACGCGGTACATCCGACCAAGATGATATTTGTTGAAGACGCAATCCGCATGGGATACGGAGCCGAAGAAAATAAACCCTCCCCGGGCCGGCGATACCCTGCCGGCGCCATCGGCCTAATGGAACTGCGGATTGGGAGGTAATCTATTTGGAACGACAAAGATAATCTATTTTACTGACAACGTTTTAATGTCGAATAAATCAATTTCAGCGAACCTTTGTTCAGTAATTGTGTCACACGATCCTTCATGTTCTTGCGGCATCGGAATAGCGGTACACCGCCGGAAATCGCCTGATGGCAATGACTGAGAGCGGCATGAATCTTATTAGTTTTCCAATCTTTCAGTTGAACCAGGCACGGGAAAGGTTATTTTGATCGTGTTGGCAGTGACTGAAAATCAACGTACTCAACCATCTGGTAACTATTCATGCTCAAATCTTCATACGAGAACTTAACTCGGTGCGAAATCTTTACGCGTTCTTTTAGCTGGTGTCTTTTAGGAGCCGTCCTGCTGCTTCTGCTTCCGGGATCGACCGTTCGGGAATCCCGTATAGCAAACGGACAGGTGTCCTGGATTGCAGGTGATCATCACATTCATAGTCGGTTCAGTGTCAGCTTCAACACGGATGTCGATCCATTTCGAGCCACTCCCATTCTCGGTGGTGGTGCCATCTATCCCATACCAATGAACGCGCTTATGGCCAGGCGTTTTGGTTTGTCCTGGATGGTTGCAACGGATCATGGTGGCCCCAATCATAGTAAGGTAAATCTGGAACGTGCCTACCCTGAATTGATAGTCTCTCGCGAAGAAGTTCCTGATGTGATTCAATTTTTCGGTCTGGAACTCAATCCGCCGGGAGCGGATCACAGCAGTCTGATCATTCCTCACCATCATGGTGAAGCACAACAGTTGTACGTTCTGGAATCGAAATTCGACAGGCTCGAAGTATTTCCGTTTGATGAAGCCAGAAATACGGAAGCAGGTATGATTGACGCCTTGAATTTCATGAAAGTTATGGAGCACAGACCCGTTCTCATCGCCAATCATCCGTCCCGTTCTGCCCAGAAAGGCGAGCAATACGGACTCGATGACCCGAGTGAACTCCGTAAATGGAATGATACGGCCCCCGACGTAGCAGTCGGTATGGCAGGCGCGCCGGGTCATCAGGCCAGCACTCTGAATCCGGACGGTTCGATTGACCTCGACGGACATCGTGGTGGCTATAGCCGGTTACCTACAAGAGGTGGCTTTGATCCTATGACGGCCAAACTTGGAGGGTTTTGGGACTCAATGCTGGGAGAAGGTCGACAATGGTGGATTACATCGAATTCGGATTCCCATGTGCATTTTACAGAAGGCGGTTCTGATTTCTGGCCAGGTGAATACTCTAAAACTTACGTTCACGCAGAAAAGACATACGCATCTGTATTGGAAGGGATTCGGAGCGGTCACGTATTTGTCACCACCGGTGATCTTATTTCGGAGCTCTATGTTTCTGTGGAATCAGCGGGCAAAACGGCGTCTATAGGAGAAAGTCTTGAAGTTGATCATGGTAACCGGATTACAGTTGAGATCCGATTTTACGACCCCGAAGAGCCAAATCATAATCAGGACACTCCTGAAGTCGATCATGTCGATTTGATTGTCGGAGAAATTACCGGTCCATTGTCCAGTCCTGCCCAGGACAGGAACCCCACCACGAAGGTCGTTAAGCGTTTTGAAAAAGATGATTGGTCAATAGATGGGCAATATCGCAAAATGACATACACATTGGAGGACGTCAGAAAAGATCTTTACTTTCGTGTAAGAGGTGCCAATACGACACAGTTCGAGCCGGAGCCGGATCCTAAAGGAGAAGATCCCTGGACGGATCTTTGGTTCTACTCCAATCCAGTGTTTCTAAGGATCCACTGAATCGACACTCGAAATACAGCGGGTGAGCCAGCCTGGGACAGATCCAACGGAATGGTTTGATTACTGCAAGCAGAAAGAATCGTTACCGTTTGCTACTCGATATCTCTTGATTGGTATGAAAGCCGGTCGTAAGCTGCGGGTGGAAATGCCCGTTGT
>CAXEIY010000306.1:0-11108 GCA_963996245.1 uncultured Planctomycetia bacterium
AAATACGAAGTGAATCAGGCCAGTCCAGTACCATTACCCAAGACGGATACCTCTACTATTCGAGCACACGTGATGAACGAGATATCTGGCTTTCAGAAATGGGTGCAAACCCGGTGCAACTAGAAAGCAAATCCACCGCCAACTGAAGCTCGATCGGAGTCCCAGTAACCGACAACGGTTCCTGCTGTCTTTAACGCAAAACGTTACCCGCTGTCAGTTACCTGCACAGAAGGACCCATATCACCGGGCACATCCACTCTCTTTCAGGCATCCACCAAAGGCAGAATGATGTGTGACGGATATTGCGTGGAATGTAAAACCGTTTGACGTGCCGTCTGCATTCGGGTTCCTGTAGCCACCTCTTCACCCGTATTCAGATTACGACTGAAACGCGGAAAATTGCTGCTGCTGATATCGAGTCGAAAACAATGTCCTTTTCGAAAAACATGTCCGACCGGCCATAGTTCAATCTGAAATCGGTCCGCAACACCAGGTTCCAGCAGCTCTGTCTCATTCAAGCTCTTTCGATACCGGGCCCGGATGATGCCTTCGGTCATTACCCGTGAACAGCCAGCCGGATCGACATCGGTCAAACGAGCGGTAAAATCCGTGTCGCGGGCAGACGACTCTGCATAAAGAACGACCGTTACTGGACCGATCACTTCTGTGTCACATTCCAGTGGTGCAGATGTGTAGACCAGCACATCACCGCGCCGCTCAACGGATTGCTGATCGACGGGTCCAGCGCGCATCGGTTCTTCCGCATGACTGGTCATCAGGGTAACGGAAAGTACCCCTCCCCGTGTCGGTACGGGTTCCTGCGGATCGTACTCAAAATGGTCGGGAGGCTCGTTACCTGGTGGATCGGAACAAAATATTCCATCTCCCGCAAAGGAATTCGCATTACCGCCACTGGAGAGATAATAGGGTGTCCACCGGGTACGATCCAGCGGCCACTGGTGCTCGAAACGCCACTGGTTTGACCCGGTAACAAACAAACGAATCGGTGGTCCGTCAGAGAGATCACCTTTAACCCCTTTAAGCTGCCAGTCAAACCAGCGTTTGTTTTCTTCACGCATATCGACCGGAGCCGATTCCCCGAAATCCATATCCCCCAGTGAAGTCCCCTCTGGAACTTCGTGAGACCAGGGCCCCACCATTATACGTTGTTGAGTTCGTGCCTCCGAAGTCGCTCCTTTTTTAGTCATGGCGTTGAAATATCGAAACCCTGACGCGGTGTAAGGATCAAACCACCCGCATTGCTGAAACGCCGGCACCTTAATCTCAGCATGGCGATCGGCTGTATTACAGCGCTGCCAGTAGCTGTCATACGTTGGATGCTCCAGCCATTCACGCCAGTATGGAATTTTCCGACCAATGGCCCGTTCGTCAAGTTCGATCAACGGCAGGTGTTCCCAGAACCGGCGATTTTGAAATATCTTTCGCGATGCTCGTCCGGTCACAATCTCAAGATTCGTTTCCCAGATGACAGCTGCTCCGAGAGAAAGCAGTAACTGAAAAGCGCCTCCGATGTAATGACAGTCACTGAAAAAATCATCGCAGATGACATGGGGCGCCATACAGTTCAAATGAGGACTCTGCAGCGGAGCACTCAGCCACTGAGTAAGGGCACCGTAACTGCGTCCCCAGGTCCCCAGTCTACCATTACACCAGCTCTGTTCGGCTACCCACCCAAGCGTGTCATAACCATCTTCGATGTCAGGAAAATAAGCGTGAAAAATGCCTTCCGACTCAAAGCGTCCACGGCAGTCCTGCACGACAAACGCGTAACCGCGTTCCGCCCACCATACTCCCAGTTCAGTAAAAACATCGCGGCCACTTTCATAGGGAGTACGTGTTACGATCGTGGGAAAAGGACCGCCTGATTGAGGCACGTAGACATCGGCTGACAATCGAACACCATCGCGCATCGGCACGTGTAACCCGTGCAGCAGCCGGATATCACATTCTTTCTGAAACACCGTATCGGCCATGGTGACTCCTTACCAGAAAACGCCAAACAGCAGTATGGCTGCAGCCGAAATCGTGAGCACCGCCCAGTATTCCGGACGCGCAAACCAGGGTACACCCTCCTTGTCCCATGGTGAACTTTTCATTTCACTCAAGGCCCTTTGTGACCGAGCAAGCCAGCCCTGGTCGTCCGTACTTCGGGTCACGGTTTCCGGTTCGTCCTTCAAAACCAAGGATCCCACTAACATCCCTGTTACCGTAATAGCCGTACTCCAGAGATAAGCTGTAAACTTCTCAGTAAACCAGACCGGTAACCATTCCGCACCCTGCCAGGCGAGCATTCCATAGCTGGTCCCCATGAGAAGTCCAATCAAGGCACTTTTTCTATGAACCTGTGTCAGTACTCCCACCAGGTAGACGGTCATCAGCGGTGTAACAAAGACACTGGTTACCCGTACAAAACCATCCACAATAGTCGGCGCACTGAGGAAAAAAGGAACCCAGGCAAACGAAAGCAGCACGCAGCCGAACGTTGCCGTACGACTAACCAGAAGATAGTGGCGTTCTGCAGCATCTTTTACGATCAAACGTGCATAAATGTCACGGGTAAACAGGGCCGAGAGTGCCGCACCAATACCCTCAAAGGTACTGATCGCCGATGCCACCATGCCCGCTACGACCAGGCCCTTGACACCACTGGCAAGATACTGATCGACCAGCTGAGGGAAGACCTGATCCGCACGTTCCAGATCAGGTAACAACACACGGCCGAACACGCCCATGGTACTGCTGAAATAACCGGAAAACATGATCAGACCGGTGCCGGCCACCACGGACATTTTCAGATCCCATAGTGACGCTACTCCAAACATTTTCATCGTCTGAGTGTGGTTAACAACAAAATAGCCGGTCGCAATCAGACACCAGCCCAGCACAATGACCACCGCGGGACTGTCGCCGGTATTTTGCCGGCCGACATGCAGCAGCCGAGAAGCCTCGGCCTCACCGAGCTGTTCGGTCAGCGACGCGGTCGTTCCACTCCATCCACCAACCTCATTCCAGATCGTAAACCAAAGCAGTAACGTAGCGGAAATCATCACACTCCCAAGCAGCAGGTCCGCTATCGCAATCGTTTTCAGACCTCCCCATGCAGCGTAAAGGGTCGCTGCAAGGGTAAGTCCGACAATCAACAACCATGCGTAAATCGTATTGAGATGGGCTACCTCGGTCAGCACCAGGTGCAGGGCAATCGCAATGGTTGCTGCGGCTGCCGTACGATACTGAATCTGCACCAGAACACTGATAATCCGAACTGCTGGACCAAAACGTAATTCGAGGTACTCGGCATTGGTAAAAACACCTGCCTGATACATCCTGGGAACAACCAGAAAAGCGGCAACCAGCCCGCCGATACCGACCCCGAAGACGGTTCCGGTAATCATGATCAGACCATCCTGATACGTGGCTCCGTTAATCGCAACGTACTCACCACCATCGACCGAAGTGGCGAACATCGATACCCCAACCAGCCAGAACGGAAGACTTCGACCACCGAGGAACCAGTCGACATCGGTGCTGGTCTTGCGTGCGCAAAGTGCCGCGTAACCAAAGACAAAAAGATTCAGTCCCAGAACAATGGTCCAGTCCAGTGGGGTCATAACTATTTAAGAGCCTCGGGAGCTAACACGCCAGAATAGATGGTCTGAACCTCTTTTGAACCAGGATCTGTCAAGACAAGACTCGCACCCTTCCCTCTCGATGTCTGTCTTCTCCTGTAGCGCCAGGGGCCCTGACAACTAAGGGTGATTCTACCAGTGTGACAGAGACACTTCCAAACCCAAAGATCTGTCTCCAGCGTGCACAGGCTGTAGACAAGTTGTCTGCAACAACTACGCTGTCCAGCCCGGAAGCCAACTTCGAAATCTATCGTCCTCTGCACGTGCGGTTCCTGACATGGTCATCGTCGGACACTCGAATCAGAGGCCTGGTCAACCGATAATTCCGGCTGCTTCAGTCGCCCCTGTTCGCGAAGCGCCCGGCGCAGCACAAACTCAATCTGACTATTCATACTGCGCAGATCATCCTGAGCCCACCGTTTGAGGGCACGCATCACTTCCGGATCTGTTCTCAATAGAAACGAATCACGCCTGGCCACACTTATCCTCCTTTACCATGCTGTAACCCATTCGAAAATCATGTCGGTTCAAGAGCAGGTATGCCAATCTGCATTGCAACAACACACCTGTCTGGCTTTCCCGATCAGGTATAAAGGGTGCCGGTATTAATCACAGGCTGTGTATGACGATCACCGCACAACACAACCAGCAGATTAGAGACCATCGCAGCACGCCGCTCTTCATCGAGTTCAAGAATGTTGTCTTCCGAAAGGCGATCCAGGGCCATCCGAACCATGCCCACAGCTCCATCTACGATAAGGGTCCGGGCGGCAACGACCGCCTGTGCCTGCTGTCGCTGCAGCATAGCTGCGGCGATTTCCGGAGCATAAGCCAGGTGGCTGATACGGGCCTCCAGCACCCGTACGCCAGCATCTCCAAGTCTTTCCTGAATGTCTCGCTCCAGTTGTTCGCATATCTCAGCCGTACTACCTCTGAGCGACACCTCCTGATCTTCACTGTCGTAGGGATGGCGGCTTGCAAGATTTCGTAGCGCCGCTTCACTCTGTACGGCAACAAAATCTTCGTAATCATCCACCTCAAAAAGTGCTTCAACCGTATTCACCACCTTCCAGACTACCACCGCCGATATCTCGATAGGGTTACCATCCCGATCATTCACCTTGGAAGGTCGACCGCCTGTACGTGATTTCGGTTTCACAATCAGTCCGGTTTCACCCTTCTGTTCAGGTGTCATAATGAAACCCGTTTCAAAGTTTCGGATGCGCAGTGACAACTTGTGTTTTGAGTAAAACGGATTAACCCAGAAAAACCCGGATTTGAGAATGGTTCCATGATAGGTACCAAACAAAAGCAGCACGCGACTGCTATTTGGCGCAACCGCCTGAAAACCAAACATCCCGAAAATAAAAGTTAACACGGAAACCACGAGCAGAGGAACACTTATCAGCATGGCATCGGTCGAAAAGAAAATACTGGTGTAAACGATCTGGACAACTCCGGTGATCAGCACCAGAGGCAGGAAAACAAACATCGGCCACCCCGGGTATGGGTGAAATCTCTTTTCTTGCATGGTTGATGAGGGCATGGATATCACAACATACTCCTTCCTGTTCCAGTACGGCAACGAATATATCATAACAATATCTTTATGATATCACTTTGTCAATCCAACGGTGTGTCGCAGTGAAAAACACGTATCACACAGAATCCCAAAAATGACAAAGAGGACTGTATACGAAACGCTGACGGTGCTTCCGAATGGCCCGCTATCTATAGTATTTTCCACTTCTGAAGCAAACATTGATACGGTACGCCGCGCGCTGCGGTTCACCGCCGGAAACTTTCACATCAACGATAAACCAACGGGTTCGGTTGTCGCTCTACAGCCGTTTGGCGGGGCATGCGTTTCGGGAACCAATAGACAAAAGGCAGACAGTCCGTTCAATCTCCTGCGATGGATCTCACCGCTCACCATCAAACGAACCGAACAACCCGCCATATGATTGGACCTATCCGTTTATGGGCAACTGACAAGGCCGCGCGGCAAATGTCTTGCCAGCCGGAATTTCATCGCCCTCATGCGAACAGATCACGGGCGATAAAGTAACCGATTACGAAAATCGCTGCGTCCACAAAGGCGTGACTGACCCAGGGCCCGATTAACGATCGATAGTGGTGATAGAGCAGAGCCCACACGGCACCTCCGACCGCGACGCCGGCACAAAACAGGTAGGTTACAAACGAAGTGGCGCCAAAGTAGAAACTCACCACAATCACATGATGGGCCATGAATCCGATACTGGAAAAAAAGATTGCCCAGCCCGCAGAGGGTAGCTGGTCACGCATCTTGTCGAACACAAACCAGCGCCAGTAATATTCCTCAAGAAACGAATGGAACAGGGAATAAAACAGCCCCATCAGGATGTACATGGGCAGCTGATTCAATCCCAGGTCACGAATCTTTTCACGTACCTGTTCATCCGGTCCGTTGAAAACTCCCAGCGGAACAAAAACGAAATGATAGAGCACCATCATTCCTATCAGAACAAACAGGCCGAAAAGCACCGAAGGGCCCATCCCGGAAAACGGTCGCTGCGGTCGGCGAGGCAGACTACCAACGGTCCACAGAACGAAGAACGCGGGAAAAACAAACTGGACAACCTTGCCGACACCGTAGACACCCAGCTGCCAGGTGGAAGCCTGATCCTTGAGATAAATAAAGTAGATCCAGGTTAATAGAGAGGGATACACAATCGTAAAACAGAGAGCCAGTCGAGTGAATCGATGCGATCGTTCGGTTGGCACAGACACCTGGTGACCACCTCCGTATACGAATCTATCCTGTCCTCAAAGCCCGGTTTCTCCAGGAACCCGGCGTCGCACCAAGTCACTCCGGAAAAATATTTACCGGTCTCCAGAATACGACCGGAGTACGATATGTTAGGTCGTAATCGGAATTATTCCTAGACAAAATCGCACCTGCAATGCCGCTGTCATAATGCCTTACCTCGTTGCCTTAAGTCTGTGCGAACCAGTGGTAAAGTCCCATCCATTCAAAGTACTTACGGCGTCAGTTTCACTACCCTGAAATGTCACTCCAGATGTAGAGAACGAGGCAAAACACTCGCGCAATAAAATCGGCCATTTTCAAAACAGCACAGGGAACCGGAGGGCCATCGGACAACACGGTCTCATCTCACATGCCAACGTCACCCATCAGATCAGTTCACGAATCGGCATTCCGTCAGCAAGAATCGGCATCGGGCGACCGGCATGATCGGGAAACGCATGCTCGAAATCAATCCCGAGATGGCGATACACGGTAGCCCAGAGATCATTGGGTGAAAGGGGTCGCTCTTTGGGTTGCTCACCTCGAGCATTGGTCTCACCGATCACCTGACCGGTAGGCATGCCACCACCTGAGACCAGCATCGACATCGCACCCGGCCAGTGATCGCGACCCGGCTGAGTAACACGTGTATTGGTACCCTTGCTATAGCTGATCCGCGGCGTGTGACCAAACTCACCGGTCACAACCAGCATCACCTTACGGTCAAGGCCCCGTTCGTACAGATCTTCAATCAGGGCCGATACCGCCTGGTCAAAATAGGGCAGTCGCCAGCGGGCATCGTCGAAAACATGACAGTTGACCGCATGGCAGTCCCAGTTGTACACCACGTTCCGGGGTGCTTTAGCACCGGGATGTTCCATGACGACATTGGCAAAACTGGTACCCGCTTCCACCAGTCTCCGGGCCAGCAGTGCCTGCTGCCCGTAGGGATTCCAGCCATAACGATCACGCAGCTGCTGATCTTCCTGTGAAAGATCAAAGGCTCGCCGCACCCGGTCACTGGTCAGCAGCGAAAACGCCTTCTGTTGAAACCGGTCCGATGATTCCATGACACCACTGTGGTCGATTTCACGGCGCAGCCGATCAAACCGGCTCACCAGAGCCTGGCGCTCTTTCAGGCGAGGCTGCAGCTCAGGCACCACCGATAGGTTGGGAATTGAAAAGTCGGCATCACTCGGATCTCCCGGTACCAGGAAAGGGGCATACGATTTACCCAGGTAAGCCGAGCCCTGAGAATAGGCATCCACATTGGTACCGGCACGCTGTCCGGACGTAAAATTCAACACATCCGGTCGCTGGTGCGCACGCATCCGCGCCACGATAGACCCGACGCTCGGCGCGTCATTGACAAAGCCGGTCGGAGTCTTGGGAATGCGTCCGGTAAGAACCCGTTTATGGGCACCATCATGTCCGCCAAAACGGTGAGAAATCGAACGGATCAGTGTGAATCGATCGGCCACCTGTGCATGCAGCGGCAGGTGTTCGCAAATCTCTATTCCCGACACATTGGTCTGTACCGGATGAAAATCGCCCCGGTACTCAGCCGGCGCGCGGTACTTCATGTCGTAGGTATCCATGTGCGACAATCCCCCGGTCAGCCACACCAGGATCACAGACATATCGCGTTTCCTCTGCGATGACTGAGCTGCCACCTCGCGCAGGCGCATCATTTCGGCAGAGCCCATCGCCAGACTGGCCAATGAACTCATACCCAGAAATCGCCGCCGGGAAAGATTGCTGGAATGCTGCACGTAAAGTCTCCCTCCATGATCGAAAGACCGTTCGCTTGATGGATCGACGCGCGTACGCCACCCCCTATTACTTAAGCCTATTGTACGCAGGCCTCAGGCCTGCATCAATTGCGCAATCGACCAGTGAGCTGCCGTTGTGGGCGAATCTCCGTTCAGGCTACGGAATAACAGGTCTGGACTGTGATTTCAGTTTTCGTCGTCATCTTCCTTCTGTGCACGGGTATCGGTACCTGCACCGGCATCGACGGTAACTTCGATTTCTGACTTGCCCGATGCTTCATCGGTAGCACCCGGGCCCAGGGCGCCGGTACTTTGATCGACCGTAATCTGATCGTCTCCTCCACCCGCTGCTATCACGATCTCGTCGGTGTTACTGGTACTCGGAGCACCGGTGATCGCCACTTCATTCAGAAGCAGCGCACCAGCGGCATCAATACGGACGCTGATGGTGTCATCTTCAGCACCGCAGCTGATGGTCAGAACACCGCCAGAGAAGTCGGTATCACAGGAAAGAAGAAGACGCCGCTCAAGCAGCTCCATATTCAGATGACGCGGCTGCCGTAAGTCAGGCTGCTGTGGGTTTTGAAAGAGACGACGAAATGACACAAAGTACTTCTGAAAACCGAGCTTACGGAGCATGGTGCAGTATATCCTGGGGCAACAACAGGTGGGAAAACAAGGTATTTATCAACTAATTAACAAACCTGGAAGAATAAGATGTGTATTTGCATAATAAGCAAACATTTACTCTGCAACTGTGATGTCGCTCGAAAACGCTCTCTGAACGCGATATTTTGAGTGATCTGGGTTGGAATCATGAATACGGCCAATCCGAGATTCACTTCTGACCACAGGCCTGAAAGGAAACAGAACACCCTCACACGCCTGCTCAGGTGTCAGGTTAACAGGGCCCGAATACCAGTGACGGAACGACGGATTTCCGATTCGTTTGTACGGTGGTTCATGACTACCAGTCGAAGAGAGCTCCGGCCCTGGAGCGTAGTGGTCGAAAGCATTAATTCACCACTGGCAAGAGTGGCTTCCATCAGTGCCGTGTCACGTGCAGCACGCTGCGGCTCTTCTTCCGTTTGGCGTAACCGGTGACGAAATGTCACCACGGACAGATCCGGGACATCCACCTCCAACCGCGAATCTTCACCCAGCAGCCTGGCTGCCAGACGAGCCAGACGCATATCTTCACCGATCTGCCTGGCGAGCATTTCCCGTCCCACAGAACGGATCACCATCCAGACCGAAAGCACACGAGCCGGTCGAGAAAGTTCGGGACCGCGATCGAGAAAATTGACTTCATCGCGAGGCAGATCCTTCAGATAATCGCCATACGTGGAAAACGCTTTTTCCAGAAATTCGGACTTCCGCACCAGAACACAACCGATTCCCATCGGGCAGTAAAGCCATTTGTGCGGATCCAGGGTCAGTGAATCGGCACGCTGCATTCCTTTCAGAAGCTCGCGCCCCGGTTGCGTTATCGCTGCAAAACCACCATAGGCGGCATCGACGTGAAACCAAAGTTTCCGCTCGTTACAGAAATCTGCCAGTTCCTCCAGCGGGTCCACCGATCCGGTGTTGGTCGTACCGGCATTGGCCACAACCAGAAAAGGCCGTTGACCCCGGGATTGATCGGCATCCACAGCACGCTGCAGTTCATCGGTATCCATGCGAAAGCAGCTGTCGACCGGAATTTTCCGAACGGCCTGGGCCGATAAACCCAGAATGCGCGCTGCCTTGATCACCGAGTCGTGACCTTCATTCGACACATAAAGCGTACCCCGCTGCTGGACTTCATCCCCCGCACAGGCCCGGGCTGAGGCCAGACCCACCAGATTGGCCATGGAGCCGCCACTGGTAAAAATTCCAGCAGATGACGGATCACAACCCAGCATCTCGGCGATCCATCTCAGAACGGTCAGCTCCAGGGCACTGAGCGTGGCACCGCCAAGCCAGGTACCGACAAAAGGGTTGGTTCCGGCAGCCAGCATACCGCCCAGCGCTCCAGCAAAACTGGATGGTGAAGGGATGTAGGCGTGAAAACGCGGATGATTCACACGCGTCATACCCGGTACAACCTGCCGGAAGAAAAAATCCATGCAGTCGTCCAGCGGACACGGTCCTTCCGGAAGCGGTTCGTCAACCTGCCCCATGAACGCTTCGAGTGTTCCGCGACGGGCCACGGGCTGCTCTGAGAGTGTCGCCAGGTGATCGACCACCCGGTCAATCAACTCGTAACCCAGCTGTCGCATCGTCTCGGGATCGGGATCGAGCGACGCACGCGGTACCGCCGGGTCATGATCGCCATCAGGGATTGGAGAATGCTCTTTGAGGGTCATACCGACCTTTTTTAATTACCAGCGGCTTGAGTCTGAACCGGCAGTGTAAAAAACATCGGTTCTACCAGCCAGAGCTATGAACGCAGCCGGACACGAAAATCGCCCACACATGACCGGAAACGCCAGAGTCCACAAACGACTTCTTTTCAGACCAGGCCCGGAATCGGTTCACGTTTGTCAATCAGATACTGAGGACGGCCATTATGGTCCAGGAAGGTCGTGGCTGGATCGATACCGAGGGTTTCATAAAGATGGGTCATCACGCTTTGCATGAAAATGGGGTTCCCGATCACACGTTCTCCCCGAGCGTCGGTCTGGCCAATGATCTGACCGGTGTTGATGCCACCACCTGCCATCCAGAGGAATCCCGCTTCCGGCCAGTGACTGCGGCCATCCGGCGTGATGTCACCTATGCGCGGGGTACGACCAACCTCACCTCCCATGACAACGACGACATCGTCGAGCAGTCCCCGGTCTTCCAGGTCCGTTACCAGGGCATGCACGGCCTGATCCAGCGGCGGCAGCATTTTTCGAAGCGTCTTAAAATTAG
>CAXEIY010000307.1:0-5503 GCA_963996245.1 uncultured Planctomycetia bacterium
TACGTGTACTTGAAACCGACGATTCCATTTTGACTCATGTTCAGTAGGTCAGAGAACTATGCCAGTGACGCTCCCGATTACCAACACCCACCCTTTCCACGTTGTGAACTCATGACTGATCCAAAACCAAATAACCCCATCAAACGAAGAGCACTTTTGAAGGGCGCTGCTGCGATTTCACTCGGAGCAACCTCCCCTCCTCTGACGCAGGCTAAAAAACGGACCAACCCTCCCCTGCTTCACAGCCACCTGGTTAAAGATGAAAATCAGAAATCTGGCGCTCGTGACTGGCAACTGACGCGAATTCGAATGGATACCGATAACATCCATTCTGGATTCCGCTCTCCATGGATTGAAGGCTATTGTTCACGGCAAAGTGTCGCAGCCGGTGAACAGCTTGACATCATGGTGTCAACACGTCCCCAACAGGACTTCGTAATTGAGATTTTTCGAACCGGTTATTATCAGGGGCATGGCGCTCGATTGATGACAACGCTCGGACCTTTTGCTGGAAGGCCACAAGAAACACCGCCAGTTGGAAAGAAAAACATACGAGAGTGCCGCTGGGAACCGTCTACCTCCATTACAATTCCTGAAGATTGGCCCAGTGGTGTATACCTTGGTCGACTATCAACACTCTCAGATCAAAGTGGAGTGGGGTACTGGCAAAGCTATATCATATTTATCGTCCGTGACAATCGTCCCGCTGACATTCTGTTCCAATGCTCTGACAACACCTGGCAAGCTTACAACCGCTGGCCGGACATATTCTCACTTTATACTCATCCCGATGGACACCTTGGTCCATGGGCTGATGTGAGCTTCAATCGTCCGTACGCTAAATATGCACAAATCTTTGACAATCCACAATCCGTTGGATCGGGCGAATGGCTGTGCTTCGAATTTCCTTTCTCTTATTGGTTGGAACAGCACGGATACGACGTTACCTATTGCTCCAACAGCGACATGGTCACACCTGAACGTGGCATGCAATGCAAAACGTTCCTCAGCGTTGGCCACGATGAGTATTGGGATATGCGCCAATATAAGAGCGTGCTTGCCATGCGTGATGCTGGAGTCAATCTACTGTTCTTTTCCGGAAATTCAGTTTGCTGGATCTCTCCATTTAGCAACGGTTTCGACGGTACCAGAAACCGAATCATTTATCGGGCAGGACCATTTGGGGCGGATTACAAATATGCTGCTGGCCGAGAAAAGAACTTCGGCCCCTTTCCTCAGCGCGGACCAGATGAAGGTTATTTAATGGGGGCACGTAATGTAGAGCCTGTTAACGGCGGAGGAGATTGGACTGTTTCCAACGCAGACCACTGGATATTTAATAACACGGGAATGAAAAATGGTGACCGCATTCCAGGTCTGATCGGTTGGGAATTCCATGGCGATCCCCCTTCGGACATCGCCGGACTGGAAGTCGTAGCGGAGGGCAACGCACTGCACAATGGTGTTCAGCCACAACATTGGACAGCCACGTTATACCCTGGCCCCAAAGGCAATTTTGTTTTCAACGCAGCCACTATTTTCTGGGCCCAAGGACTCTCCAGCCCACCTGGTCATATGCTGCCCTGGACGCACTGGTCTCGCCCGCACGGCCCTGATCCTCGGGTGCAACAGATCACGGCTAATCTATTACAATAGGGTCTCGGGGCTTCTGCAACACGAAGGGCTCGTTTCTCAACGTACCGCTTCCAAGCATCTCCAATCCAGTTAATCGATGACGTAAACACCCGTCAGAAAGTAGTGAAGCGACTTCGCAAAGGGGATGCTATGTTTCACTCCGTACTCGATTCGCATGAATAGCACTCCGCACATAATCGGCCAGCGCTAATTCGTATTTGTCGTAATAATATCTGAACCGGGTATCACTGACATCCAGTTGCCTCAGACCAGCATGCAAAGTGTGATAGCATTCGTAAAACCAACGATTGACGTGTCATCGATGCGGCTCGGCTAAATCCATAACCGTGACCGAACTTGGTTTGGTTCCAGCTCTCAACCCTCTCGCGAATGCCTTTGTGATGGACTCCCCCTCTTGCATGACATTCTTCCATCAATTCTTGCTGTACTGTCCCGTACGTCGATGCACCTTCCCCCAGACGGGATTTGCTCCTCAAAGCTCCCGGGCTTCTTCGTACTCCTCCGGGGAGAAATCACTGCCTGAATCACACATTTCTTATTCCGTGATCTCGAAGTGTTTCTACATTCAGAGTAAGAACACCACAGTACATGCGCCACCTTTCAACCATCCGTACCGTTCTTCCCATCATCAAAACAATCCTAAAAATTATGAGGAAGATGATACCTAGAGTGATAGAAGCCAAGAATAGTTATGCTAAGCAATCATTTTCCTTTGATAAAAGATATGTTTAGGAGGATACCCCTGTTAACACCTCCCCATTCACCCGAACGAATTCTGGTTCTGACTGGTCGTAGTACCATGGTAGCCGATTCCACGGCTCTCTCTTGACTCTTGTAACCGGCACTTTCCCTATCTCCATAACAATCTATCACGGCTACCTTAAAATCGTCGGAAACCAGACATTCGGTACTGATTTACGCAACCCCGATACAAAACAGCACAATTCCTATCGTTGAGTTTTGACCACCGGCTGCCTGTAACGTATATACACTACACGGACACCCATTTCCCCCAGTTTTCCTGTTCGGAACGATCCGTATTAAGCGGGGTAAATGGCACATTGCACGAAGAAAGACATCAACCAGAAGATTAATGGGTTGAAGTGATTCAAGGCACATGGCACCAGGGAGCAACAATCTAATGTCACAAGGTTCGATCTTGTTGGTCGATGACGATCAATCTGCATTAAGCTCAATGCGTGATTATCTAAACGATGAAAACTTTTCAGTGACCGCAGTAACAGACTACACGACTGCTATAGGATCGATCAGACGTCAGCCCCCAGATATCGTCATTACGGATGTCGAACTCGGCGATCAGGATGGTTTTGACCTACTAAAATGGTGTCAAAATAACGACGTTAAAAGCCCTGTCATACTTTTAACAGGCTTTGGAACCATTGAAGGTGCTGTTGAAGCGATGCGACTCGGTGCAGTCGATTATCTCACCAAGCCTTTTTCAGGTGAAATGCTCACCTCTATTCTTAGACGTGCATTATCCAAAAAGGAAGCATCTGGAAAATCGATCCCCCTACCTTCCACCTCCCCAGACACCACCGTGTCACCCAGTAAGTCATTAATCGGTCTGGATCAAAAGATGGTAGAAATTTTTGATCTCATAAAGAGCGTATCTGACACGCGTAGTACCGTTCTTATTACCGGTGAAAGCGGAACTGGAAAAACTTTATGTGCACGAGCGATTCATCAGGCTAGCAGTCGTTCTGCTGGACCATTTGTCGAAGTCGCTTGTGGTGCTATTCCGGAGACCTTGCTTGAAAGCGAACTATTTGGACATAGCGCGGGAAGCTTTACCGGAGCTATTGCTGACCGAGAAGGAAAGTTTCAGCAAGCAGACGGAGGCACTATATTCCTTGATGAAATTGCAACGGCCAGTCCAGCGCTTCAAGTGAAATTGTTGAGAGTGCTCCAAAACATGGAATTTGAACCTGTTGGTAGCACCAAAACCCGGCAAGTCAATGCCCGCGTGATACTTGCAACGAATGAAGATCTTAAAAAACGGGTTATGGAAGGAACTTTCCGACAAGACCTTTTCTACCGAATTAATGTCGTCACCCTGGAAGTCCCTCCATTAAGAGAACGACTGGAAGACATCGCGAGTCTCACTGATTTCTTTCTGGAAAAATTCAAAGACCAAACCGGCAAACCGGTACAGTCTTTCTCGGACCAGGCCCTCGCGGCACTGGAAAAGTATCTCTGGCCTGGTAATGTCCGAGAGCTGGAAAATGTAATAGAACGAGCAGTCGTGCTAGGTAAGTCCGACATTCTCGGAATCAATGATCTACCCTCCCACCTTCTGGACCCGTCTCTTTGGCAATCAGAATCCTATGCAGACCGGACACTCAAGCAGGCGCTTACCAATCCCGAACGAAAAATTATTCTTGAGGCCCTAGAATCTCACAACTGGAATCGACAGAAAACAGCCGCCTTTCTGGGTATTAATCGTACCACGTTATACAAAAAAATAAGAAAACTAGGTCTGGAACCAAGTAACTGCAAAATCATGTGATACCTGTGTCCCAGCCGAGACTTTTCACTTCTGACGTTTCTAGTTTTTTACACCGTGACACCGAACCTGATCGGAACACTGTAATCCAACAGGTGTCTTTCAGGTGACTATCCCGTTTGGAACGGGAAGAATCCGTTCCGAGCAGAACACACACCCTTGACCTATTCTCTGTTCTGCTCTTCCCCGTTGCAGACAGCCGATAATTGAAGTGCATTCCTCGTTTCGCGTGTCGTTTCCGGTTGCCTATCTGCACGCCTTGTATGATTGACTAACGGTCCTTATGATGATCAACTTCGTCCCAAGTTCAGAAACTGTATCATCTTGCTGTAGACCACACGGGAACCGGCTCTATGGGGTTACTTGACAGACTAAAACAAGGCTTGCAAAAGACCAAGCAGGTTCTATTTACCGATGTTCGCGATCTGATGAAACCCGGTCGCCTGGTTGACCAAAACTATCTGGATGAATGGGAACAGCGCATGATCCGCACGGACATGGGGATAGGACCCACGGACGAGATCATTGGTGAAATCCGGGAACAATACTGGTCACGTGTTGTGGATGAGGGTTTGGATGAACTGATTAAGAACAAACTCATTGAACTGCTTCAGCAGGACGATGCCCCCCTTCAAATTAACCCCGATGGACCGACCGTTCTGATGGTTGTAGGAGTAAATGGGTCTGGAAAAACAACGTCCATAGCCAAGCTGGCAAACCGATTTAAGACCGAAGGTAAACGCGTCCTGCTGGGGGCGGGAGACACCTTCCGGGCCGCTGCAGTGGAACAATTGAAGATATGGTCTGAACGCATTGGCTGCGATATTGTAACTGGCCAACCTGGAACCGATCCTGCAAGCGTAGCCCATCTAGCCTGCGAAAAAGCGATCAAAGAAAATTTCGATATCTGCATCGTAGATACAGCCGGCAGACTCCAGACTCAACAGAATTTGATGGCGGAATTGTCCAAGATTCAGAGGGTTATAAGCAAACTTATTCCAAATGCTCCTCAGGAAGTCTTACTTGTGATCGACGGAACAACCGGTCAAAATGGAATTAGTCAGGCACAACACTTCACAGATGCCGTCGCCTGTTCAGGCATCCTGTTAGCCAAGCTAGATGGAACGGCTAAAGGGGGAGTCATAGTAGCCATTAAACAGTCCATGGAACTTCCGGTTAAATTTGTCGGACTTGGAGAGCAGGTTGACGATATCGAAAGTTTTGAACCCGCTTCTTTTGTGGAAGCCCTTTTTCAGTAGTCAAACCGACTAAGACGCAGCCAAATACATCCTGCGTCCCCCTTCGAGACCACGCACTCGTGCA
>CAXEIY010000308.1:0-7149 GCA_963996245.1 uncultured Planctomycetia bacterium
TCGAGGGAAGATGATCCAGGATCTGGAAGTGTCGATCAAGGGAGCGAATCAAAGGACGAAGGTGAGTCTGAAGAGACATCGGATCGGGAAGTTTCCGAGGGAAATGTACAACCCGGAGATAAGAGGGCAAATGATGACCCGGATCGTACGCTTCCTGATAACGAATCGTCTGACAAACCAGGTGCATCTGATGACAAAGGTGACTCACAGTCTACCGTAGAGGATGGTGACCTCGATACCGATAATTCCTCCAATCCGAGCGCAGATCCCCCAAAGGATTCTCAGCCTGGAAGCCAGGCAGAGGAGTCTTCCGGCAAAGAAAAACCAGCTTCATCCGGTTCCGAGGGCTCATCCGGGGACAAGAATGAAGATGGGAAATCTGACAACACAATGGATCCCGTTAATAACCAGCCGGAACAGGAATCTGTTGGATCAGAATCAAAGGATACGGGGCAGTCGAGTGAAGATCCCTCTACTTCGATTGATAGCGATGAAGAAGGAGAACCGTCGGTGTCTGAAGAGTCCGGTTCAGATCCACAAAGTGATCCGCCAGGAGAGCCTTCCGGAGATCAATCGGGAAGTGGAGCGACGAGTGATTCAGGGAACTCGGATCAAGAAGGTTCCTCAGGGGGTACAGAGGCCGGTGGTGGTAAGAGTAGTGAATCGTCATCAAAAGAGGGGACTTCAGAGGCTGAGAAACCATCGGCATCCGAGAATTCATCTTCAGACTCATCAGATGATTCAACGTCTGGTAAGGACGCTTCCGGGCAAAAGAATGCCACAAACAGGAACGCTCAAGATGAAAAACTTGGAGCTTCAGACGCGGATAATACAGCATCTCAGTCGGGGCAGTCTACGGGCTCGTCTTCCGGAAAGGGGCAATCAGGTAATTCACCAGAAGCAATGGATGAGGAAAGGCCTGCACAGCCCGGTGAACCCGGAAACGCTCCATCTCAGGGGCCAGTAAAAGGTGGACAGCAGTCCACTCAGTCGGATAAACCAGACCGGAATGCCGCTAAAAAAGCCAGCAATCTGGTACTGGATCGATTGGATGAACAGTTGCGTCGTAATGAAGTGGATGAAGCCCTGTTACGCAAACTGGGATGGACAGAAAAGGACATGCGTAATTTTGTCGATCGAATGCGTAGCAAAATGTCGTCAGATGGTGAAAATTCCGAGAGACTGAATGATGCCGTACGTCGTGTCAGGCAACCGGTGTCAAGAGCAACTAAAGCTGCTGGTACCTATCAACGTGAAGTAGACGGAGTAGTAGATTCTGGTCGATTGAAAACACCCGCCAAGTTACGCAATCGCGCGAATAAATATCGAAAACGGATCTCCAGATACTTTACTGATCCTGAAAAGAAGTAGTGTAGGATCGTCTCCAGCGGTATGCCTGAATAATAGGTCACTGTCTAGATGGTTTGGCTGTTCCATCAGTCATATCGTTCTTGTCACTGTTAGAATAGGATGGTCGTAGCCTGGCTTGGATGAGTAACTTCAATAAGGGAGTGTAAAAACAGATTGATGGAACTGGACTATTCACTTCCTCACCGTTATCTGGTGAGTTTTCATTCGAAGCAACAGGCTCATTATTTCGTGGATTTCCTGGTTATTGGAGGAGGGGTTGCTGGGTTACGCGCAGCCCTTGCATGTCCTCCAGATACAACGGCGCTTGTTATTAGCAAAGATGGTCTTGCTCAATCGAACAGTGCCTATGCCCAGGGTGGAATAGCTGGTGTTCTGGATCCTGATGATTGTTTCGAGAGCCATATCGAAGACACGATCGATGCAGGTAAAGGCCTCTGTAACCGCAAGGTTGTTGAGCAGGTTGTGCGAGAGGCTCCCAGACACATTTACGAGCTGGTGGACTGGGACACGCAGTTTGATCGTATTGATGGTGATCTGGATTTGACTCAGGAAGGAGGTCATAGTCGTCGTCGTGTAGTGCACGCTCTTGGTGATGCCACGGGAAAAGAGTTGATGCGAGCTATGATTGCAACGGCACGTAGCAAAGAGAATCTGACTTTTTGGGAAAATACGTTTACTTTGGACCTTTTGACCTATGAAGGGCGATGTTGCGGAGCTCTGGTTTGGAATTCGGAACGCGGATATACGATGGTCTGGGCTAAAGCTACGGTTCTGGCGACCGGTGGTGCCGGGCAGCTTTTTCGAGAGACGACTAATCCTGATATTGCAACAGCCGATGGGCACGCACTGGCCTTTCGAGCGGGCGCTCAACTGCGAGATATGGAAATGATGCAGTTCCATCCAACCGTATTATATATTGCTGGTTCTGCGCGTTGGCTGATTACCGAAGCCATGCGCGGAGAAGGTGCGTATTTGAGAGATTCGAACGGTGAGCGTTATATGGTGCAGGAGCATCCTCAGGCTGAATTGGCACCCCGTGATGAAGTTAGTCGTGCCAGTGTTCGGCAGATGAAAAAAACACACTCCGCAAGTGTATTTCTCGATTTAAGGCATTTGAATGCTGGTCACGTGCGCAAACGATTCCCCATGATTGCGCAGGTTTGTCGCAAGTTTGGTTTAGATATTGCGGAGGACTTGATTCCTGTGAGACCAGGTGCTCATTATATGATCGGTGGAATTTGCGTAGATTCCGATGGAAAGACAAGTGTGCCAGGGCTCTTGGCTGCGGGTGAAGTTACGTCAACTGGATTGCACGGGGCTAACCGGTTAGGCAGTAACAGTCTTCTGGAGGGGCTTGTATACGGTGCTCAAGCCGGAGAGTATGCAGCACGAAAAATTGCTGAAAATCCCGAAAAACTGACCCCCTGTGTGCTTGAAAATCGTGGGTTGGACGATTTGGAAGAACCTTTAAATATTACCGACGTTCGTGATGCTTTGCGGTCGGTCATGTGGAGATGGGTGGGTATTGAACGAGACCGCACCGGACTCCATCAGGCCCGGCAGAGTGTGGATTTCTGGTGTCAGTATGTCTTGCCTCGGCAGTTCAGTGATCCTGAAGGGTGGCAATTACAGAACATGTTAACAGTTGCCCAATTGATAATACGTAGTGCCAATGCACGCGAAGAGACTCGGGGGGTGCATTATCGTTCTGATTTTCCCGAAACAGACGATCAGCGGATGAAGGGTCATATTTCTATTCAGGCTGAAGTGAGCGAACGATGTTGAGTTAACTGGTGGAGGGGCCTTCGATCTTTATATGGACCCAAACGATATTTGCTTCGATAAGTGAGTACGGACAATAGGCACCTCACAATAGTATTGAGGTCACAATCCGGATTAGCTGGCGGCCGGTAAGAAAGGCATGATAGATGTATCCTGGTGTCGATTTTCTGTCACTGGAAGAACGGCTTAGTCCTGAAGAAAAACAAGTCCGGGATGTGGTTCGCCGATTTGTAGAGCGAGAATTTGATCAGCAGGCCTGTCAACTTTATGAGGAAGGCCGTTTTCCCCGAGAGCTTGTACCCAAAATGGCCGAACTGGGGCTGCTGGGAGCCAGCCTTACCGGGTATGGTCTGCCAGGTATCAACGCGATGGCCTATGGACTGGCGATGCAGGAACTCGAACGCGGTGATTCGGCATTACGTTCTTTTGTATCCGTTCAGAATGCGCTGGGGATGTACCCCATATGGGCTTTTGGAAGCGAAGAACAAAAACAGTACTGGTTACCACGTCTGGCTTCTGGTACTTCGATCAGTTGTTTTGGGCTTACCGAGTCAGGGTTCGGGTCAAATCCAGCCGGATTAAGAACAACGGCGCGGTTAAATAAAGCGAAGTCTTCCTGGGTTTTGAACGGATCGAAGATGTGGATTACCAATGGAACATTGGCCGACTTGGCGATTATTTGGGCTCGTGTAGGAAAGGATATTCAGGGTTTTCTAGTGGAAACCAATCGTCCAGGTTTTCGAGCGGTGCCACAACCTTACAAACTTTCCATGCGCATCTCCGATACGGCAGAGCTCTATTTAGATGACGTGGAAATACCAGGTGAGAATCGGTTGCCCGGTGCGTTATCTCTCAAGCAGGCGCTGGCATGTCTCGACGAGGCCCGTTACGGAATTGCGTGGGGTGTGATTGGGGCTGCCGCACAGTGTTTTGACACTGCATTACAGTATGGAGGTGTCCGAGAGGTATTTGGGCAGCCACTCAATCGATATCAATTGTATCAAGAAAAATTGCAGCATATGATTCGAGAAATCAGTCTGATGCAACTATTTGTATGTTGGCTGGCGGAGACCAAAATGAACCAGCAACTGCATCACTCGCAGATATCTCTTGCCAAACAGAACAACGTGGAAAAGGCCTTACAGATTGCACGTTTGTCCCGTGAAATGCTGGGAGCGAATGGAATCATCGGCGAGTATCCTGTGATGCGTCATCTATGCAATTTGGAAACCGTTTATACCTACGAGGGAACCAATGATATTCACAAGCTTGTTGTAGGTGAAAAACTTACGGGAATATCAGCTTTCCGAGTAGGAGGTGATCATCCAGGTCCAGGGGTGAAGGATTAATTCGGACCAGATGAATGAGGCTTGAGAGGTTGGGCACCGGTGGTTTTTTCCACAGCTGTGCGAATTTGTAAAAGATCGTCTTCTTGACCCAGAAGTATCGGATGATGCAGCACCACCATACATGCTCCGGCGTGACTTGATTGGGAAAGCTTCCCAATTTTTCTACAACGCTGCGATGACCGTTTGTCGAGACTGCGAAACCCTGCATCGAAGGCAATACCTTCCGCTCTCATTATGGCCGTCCATTGTTCTCGTGAGAGTCCGTCAAAATAACTGGAATCGTATAGGAACCCAACCTTGTAAAAACTGGGTTCTGAATCCGGTTCATCCATAGACGTTCTTGGAATCAAACCTTTGAAGGGGTGAAGCATTTTAAGCAGTGCACGTACATTTTTGCTGCGTATTTGGTTGCGTTCGTTCAGTTTATCAATTTGCGGAAGAAGTATCGCTGCTTGAAGTTCCGAAAGTGCAAATGCATGATTGCCTCGGTGACAGTGCAATTTCATACGTTGAAAGTTTACTGGATTTGAGGTGAGCAGGGCTCCTCCACGACCGGCACTGAGCAATTTGCTTCCTCCAAAACTAAGAATTCCGATATCACCCCAGGTGCCGGCTTTACGGCCGTCAACCACTGCTCCAGGCATTTGTGCCGCATCCTCAATAACGCTGAGGTCAGCTGCTTTGGCCAGTTCCATAATGGTATGCATGGGAGCGATATTTCCATGAAGATGGGACACAATGATTGCCCGAGTATCTGGACTGATCGCCTGTTCCAACTGGGATATGTCAGGTGAGCTGTTGTGCTGGTTAATATCAATCAGTACGGGTTTCGCGCCAGTTGCCAGAATACTGTGAAAGTTTCCAGAAAAATCATAGGCAGCCAGGATTACTTCTTCAGTGGGCTTTACGCCTGCAGCACGCAGTGCGAGCTCGACTGCAAAAGTACCACTACAGCAGGGGAACGCGTAGTGGCATTGAAATTCATCACAGAGCCTGTCCTGAAGCTGATCGTTATAGGGTCCATGGTATTTTCCCCATATTCCTGTTTGATGGGCTTGGTGTAGAACTTCAAGTATACTCGAATCGTTCAGGGGCCATTCCGGAGGCCCCTCTGGGCGAACCGGTCTTCCTCCAAAATAAGCCAGGGTTTCCGAGATCGAAGACGGTGATTTCGGATAAGGTTTTTCTGAAGACGTTTTCTCCAGTATCATGTCAATCTCACCGTTTATGGTTATTGATTAATGGGAGCGATGGTGTGAGTCATATACAGTTTACTATGATCGGTGGTTTCCTTGGTGCTGGCAAGACAACCACGCTTGTTCGTCTTGCCCGTGATTATGTCGAACAGGGATACCGTGTAGGAATTGTTACAAACGATCAGGCGGATAACTTGGTCGACACACATCTTTTTCGATCAGAAGGATTTCCGGTTCAGGAAGTGCCCGGTGCCTGTTTTTGTTGTAAGTTTGATGATCTGATTGAAACAGCAACACGTTTGGGTGAAACGGCATTTCCGGACATCATTCTTGCCGAACCCGTGGGAAGTTGTACGGATCTGGTAGCAACGGTGGTAGAACCTCTCCGGCATTTGCATGGCGGACAGTATCGCATTGCACCTTTCGTCGTCCTCTTGAAACCAGAGCATGGCCTGAAGATTCTTGGAGGCCAGGGTAAAGGTGGGTTTTCACCAAAGGCTGCGTATATCTTTCGTAAACAGCTTGAGGAAGCCGATTGTATTGCCATCAATAAGATTGATACCTTGAGTGACGATCAACAGATCCAGCTGGAAGAGACGATCCAGTCTGAATTTCCAGGGCGGGAGGTGTTGCGTCTTTCAGCGCGGTCAGGTGAGGGATTCCCAAGACTGGGGTCTCTGTTACAGGAAGAGGTTGTACAGCGGCATATTCCAGAGATCGACTACGATATTTATGCTGAAGGAGAAGCAGAACTGGGATGGCATAACAGTGCTGCTTTACTAACGGCATCCTCTCCTTTTGATTTGGATGACTGCTTGTTGAAAATCGTGAGCATGTTGGGCAGCCGACTGGTTGACCGTGGTGCCGAGATTGCACACTTAAAAGCAATTGGGTTATGGGAAGGTTTTTTTGCGGTGGTGAATCTTACCGGCAATGAAGTGACTCCTGAGTTGTCACTAGCATCTCATCAGCAGTCACAGAGTGCGGACTTGGTCATTAATGCCAGGGTTGCTATCGACCCTGCGATTCTGGAACGTGAGGTACGTGAGGTTGTTAAGGAAGTATCGGAACAGTTCTCTTTGGAAGTTCAGTTTAACAGCACCCAGAGTTTTCGTCCGGGCCGTCCAACACCAACACATCGTTATGCTGCGGATCAACATCCATAAAGCGTACGGAAACTCAGCTACATCTCGCTATTAGTGGAATTACTCACAGACGGAATCAAGTGATTCGAGTCAGAGTCCTTATCAAATAAGTACTTTGTCGGCCATTGTCATTTGCGATCCCTTCTATGTCGAAAAGACACTTGGTCGAAAGCTCAGGGAAGGGGAGACAGTAGAAGTTCTATTGGAGAAGATGGCAGAACTTTTACTTGAACTACGTCAATTGCTAGCACAATTCGGATGGAGAAAGCGACTTCATGACTTTGTTACTAAAACTGAAGCCGAAGA
>CAXEIY010000309.1:0-10921 GCA_963996245.1 uncultured Planctomycetia bacterium
AGGGTTTGGAATACTACTGGACACGTTTATCGTTCGTCCCATCATGGTGCCAGCATTCATACTGCTAATCGACCGGAAGCAAACTTCCTTCATGATGTCCAATTCGGCTGAACCACCCTCTTCCCCAAGGGCTAACACCGATCACTTCTGACTATGACACCGACACCTCAGATCCTGTAAGAGGTCCCAAACCCACGGTTGTCCAGCTCGACAAGGGATAATCATCAAGCAGCCGCCTGATTTCCTTGGAAGTAATCTTACCTAATCGATCCAGATCTTCCTGGACCTTACGGTATTCTCTTCGGTACACCCAGTTGAAGCCCAAAGGCATTAGTCTTCCCATTGGTCTTTCGCTGCGTAAAACAACACGAGAGGCAATTTTCCCTTTTGCCTGAACCAGCTCCTCTTCACTGATACCATGCGCACACAACGAGGAATAGATTTTATTCAATCTTCTGATGTTATCCTCAACCTGATCCGGAGAACAACTCACATAGGTCACGTAAGCCCCTGCTCCATGAAATTCCTGATAACCCATCTCCGCCATCTCGACCTGTCCCGTTTCAACCAATTCCCAATAAATACGGGATCCGGTATGATCACCTACTATGGCTGAAAGAACGTCCGCAGCAAAGCGATCATCGGTGTCCGCACTCGGTGCAGGGGCCATTTGCATCAGGTGTTCCTGTGCCACATTGTCTTTACGCATGAAATGAAGTCCGGACCCTGGATTCACTGCTTTACAGGATCGTTCTACTTTTCCCGCTGGCCAGTCACTACACCGCGATTCCACTAACGACACCAACTCCTTCCAGTCAACTTTACCAGCAACCGCAACAACGATATTGCCGCTGCAATATTGTTGTTGAAAATAGCCAAGCATCTGCTCTTGAGTCAAACCGCCAACACTGTCATTTGACCCAAGCACACTGCGCCCCAGAGAATGTTTACCAAAATACCGCTTCATACATTCTTCATGCACACTATAACCTGGCTGATCCTCATACATGCCAATCTCTTCGAGAATGACCTTTTTCTCCATTTCAAAATCTTCACTGCGAAGACTAGGGCGCAAAATATCACTTAGAAGATCAATCGCACCAGGCAAGTATTCAGGTAATACAGCCGCCCAAAAGACTGTGTTTTCCTCATTTGTGAACGCGTTGTAACGTGCACCTATTTCATCGAACTCTAGATTGACCTGCATAGCACTTCGGCGCGGCGTCCCCTTGAACACCATATGCTCCAAGAAATGACTGACTCCGGATATTTCGTCTGTTTCATCACGAGAGCCTGCTCCAACAAGAAATCCGACAGCCACGGACTGAGCATGCGCATTGCACTCAGCGACGAGCTCCAGTCCGTTTGAAAGAACGGTATGTCTGAACTCCACGGCTTTGCCTTTCCTCCCCATTGACGCGTAGTCATTTTCCAACTGGTTCACGATGGCATGTCCAGCGGTTGTGGACCCAGTGTTACGATCGTGTAATCTTTTGCAGGATATCGTCCCAGATGATCCGTTATATCATCGCATCCAAGACGGTCAACCCGCTGATGGACCTCTTCAAATGAACACACTCTGCCCAAGTGGTACCAGTCTCGTGCTACTGATGCAGAACGCGAAGAAGGTGATTCCTGCTGCATAATCAAAGCGCTTTTCATTCTCGCTTTAACCCGATCCAGTTCGTCCGGAAACACCCCTTCTGCCAAGCGAGATAATTCTCCCAGTGTGACCTCCAGCGTTTCCTGCGCACGATCTGAACTCGTACCGGCATAACACATAACACTTGCCTGATCACGCAAGGTGTGATGGGAAGCATAAACGCTATAGCAAAGACCTCGTTTCTCACGAACTTCAGTGAATAAGCGTGCACTCATTCCACCCGATAGGACTCCAACTGCACCGAACGCAGAAAAGTATTCGTCGTGTCGATATACCACACTCGGATATGCTATGCCTATCTGCGTCTGACTGGTTTCCTGTTGGATGTGTTCAACAGATACCCCTCCAGAAGTACCTGCCTTGACAATACCGGTACCCGGCTCCCAATCACCAAAAAGACGATCCACCAAAGGGAGAATAACGGAGGGATCCACTTTTCCGGCAATCGCAAGAATCGCACCGTTAGGCTGATAACACTCCTGATACAGAGCGACCACCTCCGAATGCTTAAGCGCGCCAATCCCCTCGGTCGTTCCCATACTGGAACGGCCCCAGGGATCGGGATAATGGTGTTCCTGAAGTTTCATCATTACCTTTTGCCTCGGTTCGTCTTCCAGACCTGCCAATTCCTGCATCGCCAGTGCACAGGTAGCTTCAAACGCAGATTCCGGAAGATGTGGGCGACGAAGGACATCGGAATAAATCGTCAATGCTTCGACCAGATGATCAGAAAGCGTAGCAGCACTGAAGCTTATGTGAGATGCCCCCACTGACTCCGCACGCTCCACACCCAAGTTATCAAGGTCGGTTACCAGTTTCCGATTGTCACGCTCACCTGCGCCCCGCATTGACAGGTCACATAAAATGCTCATGGCCCCGCGACGATCACCCGGTTCGTAGACCACTCCTGCCGGAACCAGAAACGTGAAGGCAACCGACTGAACTCCGTCCATCGGCTCAATAACTACAGAAAGATCATTTTGCAGTTGATGAATAATTACTTGTTGTGTCACGACACCAGCACAATCTATAAGAGAAGACCTCGGAACACTACTATGACTACATCGGGTCCGGTTTGTTCACCCACGGGTCAACCCGGTCAGACTTGCTTCTGACACTTTGTACACCGTTCGCGCCTTATGAAAACCAACCGACTGATACAAGCCAAGGGCAGTGATATTATCAGACGTCACTTCGAGAGACGCCTTATTGGCACCACACCGTTTAAATCCTTGAAGTGCTTTACCCAGCAAGGCACGACCTAATCCTTGCCCACGGAAAATTGGCACAACACCCAGATTCTGAATAGTTCCTAGACCAGGCTCCGTCATCAGTCCCTGAATCGTACCACAATATTCAAGATTTCCGGAACTATTTCGCTGTGCCACTAACCAGGTCGCCTCTGGTTTAAAGGTCGATCTCGATGATATTTCTTTCATTAACTGCAGGCATCCCTCCAGCCGGCCCAAACAAGGAAATACCTGAGAATCCAACTCCTGGTGGAAACTTCGATACTTAACCTCCGCGTGTGTTTCAAGCAAATCAGGACACCAGGGAATCCATTCAAATGCTTCATTCAAGACTACGGCGGGCACGTTTGTATCACTTAACTCAATCTGCATGCGAAAACGCTTAAACTTATTGAGTGGCATAGATAGCTCAACAATACCGTTTGAGAACGACATCGACCGGTCAACGCGACGATTCTAGCATCGCCGATCCAAGCCGGTCAACTTACCACGATCATGAAGCCCATGAATTTTCCTCATCACCGTCAAACTCGACCTAGGACTGATCTACCCGTTTATACTAATATTATGCGGTCATTGGTCTCCGAACCAATCTTGACTATTGTTTTTGGTGTTCGTCAAAAAGCACGATAACAGTACACTGTCAGGAATCGTCAAGTGAAAGGATTTCGGACACTACGTTCTATCTTCAACCACCCCTGTATCGAAGACTGCATGGAAGCAACACGATGAAAAAGATCGTCTGGATTGCCCTGATAGGATACGTTGCTGTATGTATGGTCAATCGTGTTAGCCACGGCCAGCAACGCAAGTTCCCATCATCCCGACCAAACAGCAATCAAAGACGCAGTGCCCAGAAGAATCCCAGGCGTCCTGACATCAGACGATCAACCCAACCTACGGCTGCTGAAAGGACTCTCGATCGGTTCCTCAACAACTGGGAACGTCACAGTTCACGGATACGGAGCATTAAAGGCAATTTTGTCCGAAGACGTTATGACGCGGTTTTTGGAGAAGTTAACGATCAGGGAAGAATTATTCCTTCTGTCGCGCCCGGGAAACTTACTTACAACGCGCCCGATCGAGGACGTTTTGAAGTCCACGGCAAAGACCCGGAACACTGGCTGTGTACAGGTGATGAGGTCTACCAATTTGATCGAGAAGCAAAACGTGTGTATATCACGACCATTCCACCAGATCTACGTGGCCAAGCGATTTCAAAAGGCCCCCTACCCTTTATTTTCGGCATGAGGGCTCGTGAAGCAAAGCAACGTTACAAATTGCGTCTGTTGCGGATAAGAAGTCTAAGAGATCAGGACCTTTGCCTCGAGGTCCTTCCCCGTTTTCACAACGATCTTTCCAATTTCAGCCGCGTGCTGGTAATCGTTGATACCAGCACCTATTTGCCACGTGCTGTACAATTGGAAGACCCAACGTCTGAAGACCGAAACCGCTCCACTCGTCGTAGAAAACCATTGAGTCGATTCGTATATACTTTTTATGGAAAAAACAATCAGACTACGTTAAGAATTAACAGCCCCTCCAATCCCCTCGATTTTATTCCTCAGACACTGGGATACAAAGTGATCCATAATGACCAGTTGTCTGAAAATCAACCCAAGTCACAACGACGCTGATTCATCTCGACACCAGTGGCTCCGTCCGGGTTTCTCTCTTTGGGAAAACCATGTCGTACTTAATTGTCACTGAAGTGGACCGGGTAACGGTGACTCGGCAAAGGTACGTTATGCGGAGCCTTAGCCATCTTTCGAATGCCCTTCAGTAAATGATCGATCCGAGCTACCAGACTGACCTCTTCGAGTAATGACTGCTTGGTTTCGATTTCTAGTTCC
The DNA here is from genome assembly GCA_963996245.1 of uncultured Planctomycetia bacterium. Lineage (GTDB taxonomy): Bacteria > Planctomycetota > Planctomycetia > CAXEIY01 > CAXEIY01 > CAXEIY01. The sequence goes on from CAXEIY010000309.1 coordinate 4,767, forward strand.
AGGCAATAACTAACGATATCGATCAGTGTACCGAGATTGAGCGATGTCTTCGTTAATTTATCAAAATGTGCATGCACCTTGTTTGGTGGGGGAAACAGCAACTCGAGAGTCCGCATCAGTTCTGACCGAAATTCCAAAAGAACAGAGTCCTCTATTCTTGAACAGTCATCCGGACAAGCCACGACGTGTGCGACCCGAAACGGTTTGGCAACTCTCTTTTCGCAAACAATTTTTGCCCTAACCAGGCCTTGCATCAGCAGGATATATCTCCCGTCGGGTAGACACTGATCTTTAACAATACGTGCCAGACAGGTCATAGGATGAATATCCGGACTGTCGGACTGATCGACATCCCAACCTGGACGTAACAAAACCATAGCAATCAATCGGTCTGTCTCCAGTGATTCCGCTGTCATGGCACGATAGCGAGGTTCAAAAATATGCAAAGGCTGCAGAACGTGAGGAAATAACACTAAGTTCGGTAATGGAAACAACCGAATATCGCCCTCAAAGTCATCTAACGCGGTTGCTTCATCAAAAAATAATTCGCTCATCGATATCCTCACATCAATTATCGGATCTTATACAATCGAATAATAGGTAACCCCGTTAATCGAGAACGTGTTATCTGGTCTGAGTCAGTGGATGGATTCATATGTGACTGAACTGCATCGATAAACGGAAAAATCTCCAGACCTTGAAATCTCGGTCCGTACAGGGATAGCTTCTCACGGCTTGCGCGACATAATTTCCTCGCACCGATTTGGTTCCCGTTTTCAAAATGAAGAAGCGATACGGCAGCTTGAATTAATCCCTGATAAAATAACCGTGCAGATTCTTCGCATTGCATCCATAGCTCTTCCCAAACATCATGTGCTTCAAAGAAATCCCCTCTGTTGAAAAATCGAATTCCCTTGAGATAAAGTGGGTCGAACGTAGCGTCACTGACCATGGTATCAAGCCTCGCTGGAAAAAAACCATGCTCAGACATTATAATTTTCCTGAAAAGGACTGTCTATCAAGACCGGTGTGGAGCCATTGACCGATGACTGCCGAGGACAAACAGAATTTGTTTCCGTCTGATATATCTTTCAATCCGCTGCTGCCAACCGCATCAGACCCGGATTCGAGCTCACCCCGCCCCCCCCTTCCACCAGGAATGTTACCCAGAGACTTTGAACTCTTTTTAAAACACCTAAAGGAAATCCTGGGACCCGATTACGTCTTTCGTACCGATGACCAAGTAGCGGAGTATTCACGACCTTTTCTACATTCGCCAGATGGCGAATGCTGGGCTTCAGCAGCCGCTGCACCGGCAGACCTGGAACAACTTCGCAAGGTAGTTGCGCTATGCCAAGAACGTCGCGTCCCGGTCTGGCCTATCAGCCACGGACGTAATTTCGGTTACGGATCAGCTCGTCCGGCGACCAGCGGTCAAATCATACTTGACCTCCAACGCATGAACCGGATTCTGGAAATCAACACGCAACTGGGATACATCGTATGTGAACCCGGTGTAATGTACCGCGACATCAAACAGCATCTTTCTAATCAAGACGCTCCATTTTGGATTTCTCTTCCTGATTTAGGTCCATTGACAGGCCCCGTCGGGAACGCGTTGGAACATGGTGTTGGTTATACACCCTACGGAGACCATTTCTTGTCAACCTGTGGAATGGAAGTCCTGCTTTCCGATGGAACTCTTTTTCGTACAGGTACGGGATCCGTATCGGAATCCCAAACAGCCCATGTGTACAAATGGAGTTTGGGGCCCTACCTCGACGGACTTTTCACTCAGTCCAACTTTGGCATAGTAACCAAACTCGGAATCTGGCTGATGCCTGAACCGGAGCAAACACTCCCCTTCGCTGCCCTTTTGTGGCAGGATGATGCGATTGCTGAATATATCGATGCCACCCGCGAACTTCTCATGAAAAACCTTATTCAAAGTACGGTTACACTTGGCCAGTTTCGATGTAACCTCAATCAATTGGGGCCGCGTCGACACCTCTGGAAAGAAGCCGGTCCCGTTTCGGACGAGCGTGCTGAACGAATTCGCGAACACATCGGTGCCCCCGTCTGGACTTCATTTGGTGCACTCTACGGCAATTCCAATGTGGTTTCTGAACAGTGGAAGCTGGTCAAGGAACGTCTCAACGCGATTCCTAATCTGGAACTGGTTACAGCTGACAACCTCGATTCCTATCCTTACTTAGGTACACTGTTCGAACATCGATCTAGTTCCATGCGAGGGGACGGCTATTCAGAACTACTTGAAGAAACGGTGGGATGGCGAGAAAACGGAGGCATTGTCTGGTTTTCACCAGTCCTTCCGACAGTTGGCAACCAGATACAAAAGGAACACGAACTGGCAAAACGCATCATTCTAGACCATGACCTGGACCCTATGACCGGCTATATTGTTCGAGAACGCTACGTACATCACCTTATTTCTCTGGTTTTTGACCGGACTAGTTCCGATGAACGAACTCGCGTGCAACGCTGTTACAAAGCTCTTTTGGATGCTCATATCCAACTGGGCTATCCCGTTTATCGCGCGCCTGTCACCATGATGGACATGGTCGCAGAAACCTATGATCCCCATCTGCGAAAAATATGGAGTCGCATTAAAAACGCCCTCGATCCTTCAGGGATCATTGCTCCTGGAAAGAGCGGTATTGATGCGTGATCCGGCTTTTCAATTTGCCTGTTACTCTGACACAAATGGAAACATGCATGCACATTAACGGCGTTGAGATTGAGGAAACCTTTGCAGAAGCTTTTCCGATGATTGCTGCGCGAGTCATCATTACCGCAGCCACTTCTGACTGGGCTACTACAGCAGGCCACGTAACCACCGGTTACGCAACAAGTATCATTGGCTGTGATGCCGAAGCGGGTGTCGAATGTGCGCTGTCTCCCGATCAGACACCTGACGGTCGTCCAGGAATCAGCCTCCTATTGTTTGCCTTTAATCAAAAACAACTCGAAAAGGCTTTAATCAATCGGATAGGACAATGTGTCCTCACCTGTCCCACAACCGCCTGTTACAACGGCATAACAGACATGGGGAAAGACAACCGAATTCGAATTGGAGGACAACTGCGATTTTTTGGTGACGGGTTTCAGAGTTCAAAACAATTAGAACTTTCCTCTTCGAATTCAATTACACAATCGCCTTCAAAAAGAAGATTCTGGCGTATCCCTGTGATGGATGGAGAATTTGTCTGTGAAGATTATTTTGGCACACAAACTGCCATAGCTGGAGGTAATTTCCTCATCCTTGGTACCTGCCAAGAACAAACACTACAGGCTGCCCAGAACGCTGTCGAAGCGATCGCCGAAGTGGTCGACTGCATCCTGCCTTTCCCTGGAGGAATTGTACGCAGCGGAAGCAAAGTGGGATCCCAATACACGGCACTACGTGCCAGCACCAATGATGCCTATTGCCCTACCATACGTGGAATAACCGATTCCCAGCTACCAGAAACAGTCAACACGGTATATGAAATTGTCATTGACGGGCTCACGGTTGAAGCGGTTACTTCAGCGACTCGTGTTGGAGCAATTGCAGCCTGCACAGACGGCATTACCCGCATCAGTGCGGGAAATTACGGTGGTGATCTCGGACCTCATCACTTTCATCTGCAGAAAATTCTCATGAACGATTCCTCGCCCAATTGAATTACCGGTGTGTTGTTGAATTAATCGGTGTCCGCATGAAAGGAGACGAGTCTTGCATCGCACTCTGCTCGGCATGTTTTTTTTCTGTTTCCTTGCCTGGATCATGTCCAGCAACCGCAAACGATTTCCTTTACGCATCACGCTGGTTGGACTCTCCCTGCAGATTCTTCTGGGGGGAGTCATTCTGCAAACGACTTATGGAAGAACCTTTTTTGAAACTCTTTCTTCGTTTGTCATCAAGATCATCACGATGGCAAAACCCGGCACAGCACTAGTCTTCGGCCAACTCGCAGAGGCAGATGGCCCTGTCGGACCTGTTTTTGCATTTCTTGGAACAGGGCTACCTGTCATTATCTTTTTTTCTGCATTCATGAGTGTTCTTTATCACCTGCGGCTCATGCAGATCCTTATTTTTGCCATGGCTCGCATCATGAAAATGTCACTGGGAGTGTCGGGTGCTGAATCGATGGCCATGGCTGCTAATGTCTTCCTTGGGCAAACCGAAGCGCCGCTAGTCGTCCGTCCGTACCTAGAAAAAATGACCCGCTCAGAGTTAAACGCAATGATGACGGGAGGCTTTGCCACGATTGCGGGTTCGGTTCTCGCATTATATATTGCGCTACTGGGGACGGATTTTGGCGTGCATATCCTGGCTGCGTCTGTCATGAGCGCGCCGGCTGCCTTTGTTATTGCCAAAATCATGCAACCTGAAACCGAGATTCCGGCAACAGGAGGTGGAATTCAACTGCAACAATTACAATTTGAAAACAAAGCCCACAACGTCATAGAAGCCGCTGCCAACGGAACAACCGACGGTCTGAAACTATGGCTTAATGTTCTTGCCATGCTCATTGCTTTCATGGGACTGGTTGCGCTGATTAACTGGCCCCTGCAATATTTCGGGGCCATGGCAGGACTGGATAGTCTGTCGTTACAATCTGTTTTTGGGTGGATCCTGGCCCCCGTAGCCTGGTTCATCGGCATTGAAACGAGTGATTGCATTCAGTTTGGATCACTGCTGGGAACTAAAATCGCACTCAATGAATTTGTTGCTTTCACAGAATTGCAAGCTCTGGTAGCTGAGAATGCCGAGAGCTCATTCCGTAACAAACGCAGCGCTGAAATCGCTACTTACGCACTCTGTGGGTTTGCCAACTTTGCTTCTGTTGGAATCCAGATGGGAGGCTTGACCCCATTGGCGCCAGGTAGAAAATCAGAAATTGCTGGCCTCGCCTTGCGTGCAATGGCTGGAGGTGCCATGGCATCCTGGATGACAGCTACTGTGGCGGGCATGTTCCTCTAAATACCAACAAAGATATGCCATACGATGGCTTACGATCAGTGATCCAGCAACTTTCATTTACCCGACTGGATGTTTACCGAGTGCCCCCCTTACTTATACTTCAGGCGAAGCGAATCATCAGATCGAGGGGCGCGTGAATGGTGCGCCTGAATTTTCCTGAATGAAACCTGTACGTCACCTTTAATCAGTCCTCCGCGAGTTGTGCCCAGACAAGCCCTTGTCTTGCTGCATCCATATCCGGACAGATGTCCAACGCATGTTTAAAATGTATGGCAGCACGTCTGGCGTCCCCTGTTTCCAGTAGGGTTTCAGCTATAGCCAGGTGGGCCTCCATATGTTGGGGATTCCGTTCCAGCGTTTGATGAAAACATCTCCGGGCATCGGCGTATTCTCCGTTTCGTTGAGCCAGCTTCCCAAGTAGAAAGTAACCTTCCGTAGAGGACGCATCGATCCTGATCGCTCTTTTAAACATCATTTGCGCATCCTGCCCCTGTCCAACACACAGCAGGGCAGATCCCAAATCAACACAGATGCGTGAATCCTGAGGGGCGATACGCAATGCTTCAGACAGTTGGTCGATCGCTTCGGTCATCTCTCCCATCTTGAAACAGACCATACCGAGACGATAACGTAGCTCTTTGGAATCCGGATCTCCAATCAGAGCACGACGGAATAATGCGGAGGCTTTTGCATAATGCCCCCTTATTTCTTCATCTATCGCGGATTCTTCCCATGTTTGATTTGAACGGCTCATTATTCCGATACTAAACACTTTCGAAGATATTCAAGAACAACATCGACCATAACAACGCGCGCTCAAGGTTCTCTAACACGATAGAGCACTATCCAATCCTGATTGGGTCTGTTCAAATCAGAGGGGAACTCCAACTTATGCTTGATCTCCTCGCGCACTCCATCTGACAAGGATTGAGCCTCTTTAAGACCGTCTCTCTCGCCGAGTTGCTTCATTTTTTCCCAAAACGACTGCGGTGTTATTAAGTTGAGCATCGCTGGTGGATTCAAATCATTTTTTACACGTGCCACTTCCACAAGAGATTCTTTCTGTAACCTTGCAGACTCAAGTGCGCGGGGGGTTGAGTGAATATGAAAATCAACAGCTAGATACGTTGGCCTCCCTTCCGGAGCCCGCAGAATCAGCTCTGTATCA
>CAXEIY010000310.1:0-17548 GCA_963996245.1 uncultured Planctomycetia bacterium
ACCTGCGCCCATTGCACGAGCAATGTCGGCAAAACTTGAGTCGTTAAAATGCCAAAGATCGGCATGCCGTCCTTCGAGAGCGCCGCCATAGGCTTCGGTGTAAAGATCCAACTCCTGGTTCAGCGAACGATTATTATTAATAAGCAACACCACCGGTATATTCCATCTTGCGGCTGTTTCCAGTTCACTCAAGTGGTACCAGAAACCACCATCACCAGAGAATAGAATAACCGGCCGTTCTGGTGCAGCAAGCTTAGCGCCCAAAGCTGCCGGCAATCCCCAACCCAAGGATCCCGCTGCACGGATGTATTGCTGCCCAGGTTTATTAAGGTCAATCATTCCCCCGGTCCACATGCCCGAATGGCCGGTGTCTGACACCAGAATACAGTTATCGGGCATCATATTAGTCAGTTCTCGGCATACGCGTTCCGGACGAATCGGTACTGCATTAGAGTGCATTTTGTTGTGATATTCATCGCACCACTCCCGACTCATCTCCCTGGTACGTCCTACCCACGGTTCACGTATTGACTGGCTATCTGTATTGCAGTGCTCCAGCAATTGTAGCAGGACCGTACGGGCATCACCCAGAAGAGACGCCTGATTAGGATAGTGCCGACCTAATTCCGCTGGATCAATGTCAAGTTGGATTACCGGGGTACCTACGGGTGGAACCTGCCACTTAAAGGTCACTTGACTACCGGTATGGCTGCCGACAAAAAACACGAGATCCGAGTCCAGTACCGTTCGATTGGCTGATTTACGGCAGTACCAGCCGGGTACTCCCACATTTAAGGGATGATCTCCTGGGATAACGTCCTTGGCATTTAATGAAGTTGCGACCGGTATCAATAATGTCTCGGCCAATTTCTGAAGCGCGGGTCCGGCACCCGATGAACGGACTCCCCCGCCTGCAATCATCACTGGGCGCTGCGCTGCGCTCAATAAATGCGCCACCTTCTTTACTGATTCGGAATCAGCCGGCGGACGCCAAGCCGGAATGCGACTGTGTTGAGGCTCGATTTGCAGATCAAAGTCACCGATTTGATTTTCCAGCTCACCGAGATGACCTGCTAATTCAAGATGCGCAGGCCCCGGGGATCCTGATGTTGCCGAACGAAAGGCCTGTCGTAACATTTCCGGAAGTTGTGCTGCATCCTCTACCCTGGCGCTGTAACGAGTTACGGGCCCGAAAAGTGCGAAATCGTCAATTTCCTGGTAGCTATGTCGATGACGTTGATCTGAATAAGGACCACCGGTTAATACCACCATCGGAGAACATGCTAAATAAGGATCTCGTAATGCAGCTGCTAGATTAGCTGCCCCGATACATTGAGAGAAACAAATGCCTGGTTTACCACTGACACGTGCATAACCATCCGCCATGTAGGCAGCCGATTTTTCTCCATGTGTCATGATACGTGTTATGGTAGTTTGTCGTTCCAACTCCACTAAAGTCCGGCTTAAAATTGCAGGCACAAAGAAAACATGAGTGGCTTCGTACCCTGCCAATGTTTGGGCAATAAGTTGAGCAGCGCTCATTTCAGACATCGATGACCTTCTTTCTGACCACAGCGAAGTACGATACCCTTGTCTAAGACAGTCATTTAGAGGGGAGGCGAATCTTTGAGAAAGTCCTTATCTTGCCAGATCGGATCGGGATATTGATAAAACCCGATACCTGTTTTCACACCCAGTTCACCTTTTTTGATTTTATCTTCGAGCAGTTGCGGCGGCTTGTCTCGCTCATCTCCAGATTCATGATAGTAGACCATTTCAATGTCACGGACCACGTCCAGACCAACACGATCCATAAGTGCAAATGGCCCCATCGAAGTCTCCATTTGGATCATCCATGTACGGTCGATGTCTTCACAACGTGCAATCCCCTGATCTACCAATCTCAATGACTCCCTTTTCACAGATCGCCATATGCAATTGAAAATAAATCCCGTGTTCTCCTTTCTCACAAAAACAGGAAGAATCCCAATCTCTCGCATGAATTGTGCTACACACTGAATCGTAACGTCAGACGTTTCTGTTCCCTTCATAAGTTCGACAAAGGGGTGTTTCCATACGGGTTGTACAAAATGGGTATTCAGGACACGTGCCGGATGTTGAGTTACATCCTGAATTCGTGAAATACGGATTGAAGAACTGTTACTGCTGATAATCGTAGTTGGTGAGCAGGCCTGGTCAATTGCGTTGAAAAGGGCGCGCTTTGCTTCCAGTTCTTCCCGGATAGCTTCTATGACTAGTTCAGAACGGCTTGTGGCCTCCTGAAGATCAGCCGAATGCACTATACGGCTCTGAATCAACTGGATCTGATCGGCCGTTATCTTGTTTGCCTCAACCTGGTCTTCCAACAGCTGTGCCTGCTGGCTCCGCGATTTATCAAAGATGCCATTATCAATATCCCACATGGTGACTTCTTTGCCATGAACCGCACATTGCAGTCCAATCTGACTGCCCATGTATCCGGCGCCGGCAATACAAACCTTATTAATCGTTGAATAGTTCATGTAAACTCCCTCATACATCACCGCTTTGACCGTGTTTCCTCTGTCGATGATCAATTGTGTTAAATATCAATGGAAACCAATCCGTCAAGTGGCAGCTACACTTCGTTCATTGCGATCGAATAGGCACAATAATATGAGAAGCGTGTCGTTGATTGTGTTCGATTGTGTTACGAGCAATGATGGAATCATCCGGAAACTCAATGGTCAGTGTTTTGCCGGTATTGGGATTCGGTTCATAAAAAGGGGCACCTGTACAGGCTACCGTCACACGTATACGATGGCCTTTGTTAAACATCTGACTCAACCATCCTACGTGAAATTTCAATTCGTGCACTTTTCCTGGTTGCATAAGGACTTCTTTATGAAACCCTTTGCGATAACGAGCCCGCAATACATAACCGACAATCAGAATCGAGCGACCATCTGGATAAACGTCACTCACCCGGACAATAAAATCAGAGTCAGGGGCTGAAGAAGTCACATACAAACGAGCTCGAATCTGCCCGGTAATTTCAATAGGTTCCGGCAGGCATTCCGTGGTGAAAGTGAGAACCTCTTCCTGTTCTTCAAAAGGGCGTGCATCACGAGCACCTTGAAAAGCACGACTGGGAATGGATGCTGGATGGGTCGGATCGGATACCAGTTGGCTCTGCCCGGTCCGCGTTCTCGGGCGTTTCATTGAAAGGGTCTTATCTGATTGAAAATATAGCGGCGTATCGGTTGCTTTGACTGGCCAGTCCTTGACACGATGCCATCTATTCCCAGGAGAGTCCGGTTCGCCGATGGCACCCATCGTGAAATATTGAACCCGTGTAGAGGAATCCGGTTCGGTGCCCCGGCCCTTAAGGTAATGGTCAAACCACTCGATCATATGCTGCATGATGTCGAGTGCCGCATGATCAGGATATTGCATTTCGCCCACTTCCGAGCCTTTGTTCAATCGTCCGTGAAGCCAGGGACCTATCACCAGATATTGTTGATTACGTGCCTTACGCGATCCTTTCGTACTGCGACCGATGTAACTTGCAATCGACCCTTGGCACATAAAGTCATACCAACTGCCAATGGTCATACAAGGTACGTTCATCTTATGAAAATAGCGTGAGCTGTCTTCCTGTTTCCAATAGGAATCATAAGTCGGATGACGGAACCATTCTTTCAAAAGATCAACATTGTGGGACGCTACTCGACACACTGCATCCATGGTCTTAAAACGTTCTGGACGCGTCGTCCCTCCAATTCTATAACCCTCATGGAATAAACTTAATCCGGTGTCAATCATATACTGACATACCAAGTGGGGAGGCCGGGTAACAGCCAGAAAGTTTTGTGCGAATCCAGCCTGCGAACTTCCGAACGTCCCAATTTTACCCGTCGACCATGGTTGAGCAGCCAGCCACTCTACCGTATCAAAGCCGTCCTGTTTTTCTCCCCACCCAAGGGCACGGTAGCCCACCCATCGCCCCTCTGAACGATGGGTCCCACGGAAGTTCTGCAGGGCTACGACATAACCGGACCTTGCCAGTGTTGCCATGTTTTCACGGGTTGACTGACGACGCAAATCTGCATAACGCTGTTCGTAGAGTACCGGCCAAGGCCCTTCACCTGTTGGAAAATAGACGTATGTAGAGAGGTGTTTTCCATCCCTCATGGGAATCATGACATGTTCTTCACGGATCGAACCGATGAGTTTTGTTTCGATGGCGTTGAGTTCAGATGGAAGGTTGGTTGACAAGGCCATAAACATGCCGATGCATGCAGCTTTCAAATGCAGCCAGTTGTGATGGAGTCCGTTCATAATAATTCGGTCTTCTAATAGTGGAATAACGACGGGATGTTCCGGATAGGTGGAGATGAACTTCAATGGTGCATTACAAAAAAGAACAGAGCTTCGCTGAGCTCGATCGTTAAGAAAGAGATTTATGATACCTGTCCGTGTGGGACTTGGATACTCAATCATGACGGGTTTTATGTATCTCTGAGAGTGACCACCCATTATGATTACCAAGCGAAGGTAAAACCACTCTCGACAGATCCAACTGATCCATGGAGAATCACGCTCCAGACTGTTTGGCGGTTCCGTCTGCCCCTTTGAGCCTGAGAACAGGATTTATGTTCAGCAAAAGTTCCACTATTTCAGGTTGCACGCCAGTTACTTCGTCTTCCGTTTCCCAGAGTTTATCGGGGAACAATCCTCATGCTTTCAACACGCCCTATTGCACTTACGGAAGTGGTGCACTTTTAAGGATCCTTTCTGATGATTTATGCGTTACTAAAAATAACCACCCATCACTTGATCTATTCATGGATTATCTATTCCGGGTTAATTTCGAACCTGGAAGATAAGGCAGTAGCAGCGGCTGTGATTGATGGCACAGGACCCGACTGGCATTTGATGACGAGTCAAGACTTTGTAGATGTAAATGGTGCAGACGACACCTGGAATTGGGAGGGTCCGTTGTTGCGTTGTACAGGGATTCCCGTGGGGGTGATTCGTTCCAAAACTCGCTACACCAATTTTGAACTGGTACTACAGTGGCGTCACCTGCGAGCAGCAGGTAATTCCGGTGTATTTGTTTGGTCACCATTGAAATCACTTAAGGACCTGCCGCCTGGACAATTACCACATGGAATTGAGGTTCAGGTTCTTGATAATGACTTTACACGACAATATGAAGAAAGAACGGGTAAGCCCTCGGACTGGTTTACAACTCACGGAGATGTATTCCCGGTCGGTGGATCAAGTATGAAACCATTTCCACCCGTTTCTCCGGACGGATCTCGAAGTTTCCCGTCCCAGAATCTCAGTCGAGGTGTAGGAAAATGGAATCATTATTACATTCGTTGTGTTAATGGCGAAATTCGTCTCTGGGTAAATGGACAAGAAGTATCGGGAGGAACACAATGTGAACCACCTGTCGGTTACATCTGTCTTGAATCCGAAGGCTCACCTGTAGATTTTCGGGATATTCGAATCAGAACTCTGCCGTGATTTAAGGACTCCCGGTTCTGTAATGCATGCCAATCGTCATGTAACTTACGCTGGATCCGGAACTCTCTCTCCTCTAAACTGTAGCTGCATGCATTTTTATTTATGAGGACTCAACCAATGGTCCGTTATGCACTTGCGGTAATGCTAGTGGTGACGTCAGTTGCGCTCACAACCATGCCCGGGGAGTGTTCAGAAACCTTAATTCCGAGCACATCACAATCCTGGCCCTGGAAACCGATTAAACCACCGGCTATTCCCGAATCACACGTTTTCACTCACCCGATAGATCAATTCATACAGGCGGAGCAAACGTCCCGAAAACTCATTTCCGCTCCAGCGGCATCCGCTAGAAATCGCCTACGTAGAATATATTTTGATCTCATAGGGTTACCTCCTACTCCGGATCAAATGCAGAGATTTTTGCAGGATTCTTCGCCAAAAGCATATCACAAGGCAATTAATGATCTCCTTGATAATCCTGCATATGGGGAACGATGGGGGCGTCACTGGCTTGATTTGGTGCGCTACGCCGACACTCAGGGAGGAGCGCTCGATTACGCCCGCCCGCACATGTGGCGTTATCGAGATTATGTCATTCGAGCTTTTAATCAGGATCGACCGTACGACCGTTTCATTCGAGAACAACTAGCGGCAGATGCCTTTCGTGTCTATGGTGACGAAGGGAAACTCGGTCTTGGTTTTCTGCATCAGTGGGTACCCGTTGAACGGGACGCACCAGAACTCAATCGCCGTGATTTCCTGAATGATGTGGTAGGTGTAACGGGATCGGTATTTCTAGGAATCTCACTGGAATGTGCTCGCTGCCACGACCATAAGTATGATCCTATTACGGCTCGAGATTATTATCAGATTGAAGCGTTCTTTGCGCCTCTCCAGGTTTCCAAATCATCGTTACCGTTTGGGCAGTATGAGGCTCCAAACAGTCATCAGCAGCAATGGAAAGAACGCAAGAACACCTGGAACGCACTTCTTGACGAAAGAAAACAACTACAAAACAAGACCATTGAACAGTTTAAACAACGGATTCTATCCAGCCGATCACTTTCGGCTACTGGCGACCTAAAAGACGGTGTGTTGCCCATCAGTGATTCTCAATTACGCCAGGTAATGGAAAAAGGGGATCTTTTTTCTAAGGACGAGCGACAGCAATATCACTTAATTCGCCGTCAGACCGCTCGTTTTGCTAACCCAAACCATCCGGATTATTATGAGCCGATGGCCTATTTAGCCAGCGATTCACCTCTTTATCATGCGGTGTCCACTCATATTCTGTCAGGTGGTAACTTCCGGCTTCCGGAAGACCGGGTGGAACCTGCGTTCCTGAGTATTATTACTGGCAAAGACCAGGCAATCGATCTGCGAGGTATATCGGGAAGTAGACGCAAACTCCTGGCTAATTGGATCGCCAGCGAAGACAATCCCTTGACAGCAAGAGTCATGGTTAATCGTATATGGCAGTACCACTTCGGACGCGGACTCGTGTCCACCACCAGCGACTTCGGAGTAAATGGAAGTGGCACGGTTTATAAGGATCTGGTGGACTGGTTGGCCAACGCCTTTATCGAATCGGGATGGAGTGTTAAATCGATACACCGACTGATTCTAACTTCGCACGCATATCAGCAAAGTATGAATCACCCCCGGAAGGAGGCATTTGAAAAACTCGATCCTGACAACCGTTTCTTATGGGTTCGCGATCCCATTCGAATCCAGGCAGAAGTCTTACGGGATACGGTACTAGCCACTTCTGGACGTCTGAACCGCACCATGGGTGGTCCTCCTTTTTTCCCATCTGTTGATGATGAACTAATGCAGCGAGCCCCAACCTGGTGGGCACCATCCAGTCAACAACAACGTGACCGTCGCACGATATACATGCTTCAGATCCGATCCCTTCAACATCCTTTCATCAAAGTATTCGACGGGCCTAATATTGATGAGAGTTGTCCTGTGCGAGAAGTCACAACGGTAACACCTCAAGTTTTTGCGTTGTTTAACAGTTATTTCCTTCACGATCAGAGCATTTCCATGGCGAAACGGATAGCGGATGTTGCTGGAAATGATTGTCGCCAGCAAGTGATTCAGGGTTTTCAATTTGCTCTTCAACGTAATCCAACAAATAAAGAATTAACTACCTGTACAGCGTTTCTTCAAACACCGGTTTCTGAATCAAGCGATTCACAGACCGTAAATGAATCGGCGGATAAGCTGGCAGATCTATGTCTTGTTTTAATGAACAGCAATGAATTTGTATTTCTGGAATAACGACGGGCGTTCTGGGGCTGTGCTACTGATTGCGTGACCGATACGGTCCTGACTACAGACGAAAATATTTTTAGTGGAATCGGGATAAAATCGATGCACAAAGGTGAATTTGAATTTTGTAATACTCGAATTGATCAACCATGCGTATCGGGTATGGGACGTCGAGATTTTCTCTACCATTTTGGTGCTGGACTCGGTTCCGTCGCCTTAACCGATTTACTTTCGAGGGACCACGCTGCTCACGCGTCCGTGCCAGAGGTTTCAGCATTAGGTTCGAATGCTACCAAGGTCCATCATCCTGCCCGTGCCAAGGCCTGCATTTTTTTGTTTATGGCGGGTGCACCTAGTCAGATGGACACATTTGACCCAAAACCGAAACTGGATAAGTATCATGGCAAACCCGTAACAAGAATTTACGGAAGTTATGAGAAGCGGATGTATGTGAAAAGTCCATTTCGTTTCAGCCCATCTCAGGATACGGGTATTCCGGTATCGGAGATTTTCCCACATCTGTCACAGTGCACAAGTGACATGGCAATCCTCCGGTCGATGCATACCAGTGTCGAAGCTCATACCACCGCGACCTTTTTCATGAATACTGGTGCTGCGATTCCTGGCAGCCCTTCACTTGGATCCTGGATGATCTATGGACTGGGTACTGAAAATGAAAATCTGCCGGCATTTGTCGTGTTGCCCGACGAACGAGGCGGAGTTTTTGGTGGCGCCATGAACTGGTCTAACTCCTTTCTTCCCGCCAAAACTCAGGGGACGCTGTTAAATCCCGTTGGACCACCCATTGTGGATCTGTTACCTGCCTACAAGACCACGCGCGCGAGGCAACGCAGTAATTTGTCATTACTGAATACCCTAAATGAAGAGTATCTTGATTCCAATACCCGTAATCCCGCCCTGTTGGGCCGAATGCGAAATTATGAGCTCGCTTTTAGAATGCAGGATTCTGTTCCTCAAACATTAGATCTGGATGAAGAAACTAACGCTACGCAGTCCCTTTACGGACTGGATAACCGAATTACGTCTGCAATGGGACGCAAATGCCTCATGGCTAGACGATTGGTCGAAAGAGGCGTCCGGTTTGTGCAAATCTATTGCCGGGGTTGGGATTCACATGAAAATATAGCGAAGGAACACAGGCGTCGTGGTGATGAAATTGATAAGCCTGTCGCGGCACTGATCAAGGACCTGAAACAACGAGGGTTACTTGATGAAACACTTATCGTCTGGGGGGGGGAATTTGGACGAACTGCAGATAATTCCATGAATTTCTTTCGCAGTAATCCGGGGCGAGATCACAACAAAGAAGCCATGGTATTCTGGATGGCGGGGGGCGGTATACGAGGGGGTACGATTGTTGGGGCTACCGATGAATTGGGAATAAAGGCGGTAGAAAATCGCTATCACACGCATGATCTACATGCCACTATTCTTCACTTGATGGGTTTAAATGACCGGGACCTTACTTTTTATCATGCAGGTCGATTCAAACGACTCACGGATCTGGGTGGTCGTAAAATAACCGAAGTGATCAGCTGATCGGCAACGTTATCAGTTCCACTCTGCTTATTCTCAAATCATGCTCTTCATCGGCCGTTCGATGATGAACGGTGAGGGTCACACTATTTTTTCCATGAATCAGGTGGGATTCGGGGACAGGAATCCGCAGACCTTTAAATCGGGTGTCATACATAGCCCGGTCTGAAATTCCGAGCATTCCTTCTTCCGGTCCAGGATCCAAATACCCACCAAGTGTAACCAGGTTTTCAATTATTCCTGTTCTTAAAAGGGATATACCATTAAGAATAATCTCAATTTCGTCCTCTGAACCGGCGAAGTCAAATGCCAGCCACAATTCCGCGCGAGCATATTGCAGGGAATTTTCTATCGAATGATGTGTAATGAACGTATCAATGCGGATCGATCCATCCAGGGGAGAAAGATTTAACGGTAACACTGCCTCTCGAGCCTGTGAATTATAACGCACATAGTCTGCACCAGGATCTCCACTGGCTGCTTCTACCCTATGCATCAAAACGAATTGTTTTTCCAGCATTTCAATGCGATCGGGTGAAGCTATTTCATGCAACAAGGCCTGTCTCCAGGACCCATAGAAAAACCAATTAAACAGATAGAGGCCATCTGATCCCGATGACCAATGATTGGCGGCACTTCCACGAATAACGGCATCCGGCGCAACGGAATAACCATCGCCATATGGAGTGAGACAGGTAAAAAGCGGCACCTCTCTGTTTTGCTGCAACTTTCGAAAACCATCCAAGTGCGAAACATGCGTCAGGCTCTGTCCAAGGACCAGACCGTCTACAAGATCTTCTTGAATCCAATCATTCACATGGAACCCGCCTTCCAGGCACCACGCGACGTGTTCCGGTATTCGTACAATAAGTTCGATTGCACGGCCCCTTCGCTTTGCGTGTTCCGACAACAGCAAACGTACTTGTCTCAGAAATTCAGTTAGAAAATGCGCATTCTCCTGTTCCGTACCACGAGGAAAATTCAGTGTGTGTCGTAACCAGTCCAATTCGATCCCGTCAAAATCCCATCTCCTGAAAAATTCGTCAATGATATCCAGACGATGCTTGCGGACACGTGGATGCGAATAATCAAGGGCCGTCCACCAGTCAAGGTCTTCCACAAGCCATTCGGGATGTTGGCGTTTGAAAGTGGCCAGTTCCGGATTCGGGATCACTCCGCGAGGATGTTGCCCGTCATGGCAGTCATTCATGCGCAGGGATACGAATGCGCGGATATTTCGCCGGTGACATTCTTCAACCACTATTTGCGGAGGGTTATTGCCAGATTCAGCAAGTGCTTTCGGATTACTGTATTGGTCCCTCGGATCTACCTCCATTCCGGAGTGCCACGTGCGGGACTCAGGAAAACGAAACCCATCGGCTTCTCCTGGCCACTCCAGAATATCGCTTTGATATTCCGCCACGTTTCCATTACCAAAACTGAAACAGACCGTGTTTACAGGCGTGTTTTCAATAGGTCCAAACATTAGGTTTGTGAACTGTTCACGGCTGATCGGCTCTTTCTGATTACCGAGAGCGACCTTCCCAAAACAATGGATCATGGATCCATCCCAATTGAACAATATGTGCCTCTTCGCATTCTGGACCTCACCGAGCGTAGAATTCGCTCCGATAACGATCCCAGCAGAAGCGGCCATAAATGTACGACGATCATAACACACGGGTTGGAATATCCTGTCAGGGTGTCAGTGAAAACAACATACCCGTAAACCAGGTCCTATCTGTGGAGTTTACAAGGTTGGCGATTCCATTACGAAACGACTGATTCTTGTACAGAAGGATGCCTAGGTTGATCCGCAGTGGTTACTTTTTCAAAGGATATTTCTTTTCTTTTTCAGCCGTTGCACCAAAGGACTTACGCAAAGATTGTTCGCTGCTAGTAATGGTGGTTTCCGGACCGGTCATCTTTAGAAAGTAGGTCTTTTTATTTGGCGCAATCAGGATTACCGCCAGCATTCTTTGACCCGCGGTGGGTTGCGTTTTTCCTGCTATGGGCGGTCCAATGGGCTTGTTATACGTTCCTTTGACATCCGCTAGAAAATATTGCCCTTGTGTGGAGGATCCACTCCATGTCAGTACTTTTCGTCCTTTGGGCTGAAACTGCCCTATCCACCTCTGAAGGTTCGCATCGACTCCACCGCCACCACCTCGAAAATAAAAGAGTACCAGTTCCGCGTTTTGTTGATCCCCATCTGCTGGCGGTATGGAAAATTGCGCAATACGAAAGCGACTGGCAGGTTTCTCTTGTTTCCACGTCATTGGCACAGAAAGCTGGAGGTCACCCGCACGTACCTTCTTCACCTTTTCTTCTTCACCATGTGCTGCGTTCATTGATAACAACACGGGCAAGAACCCAGCAATCAACATGGTCCGGACTCGAAGATAGGACATAACGTAAGCCTTCTTTCGGTGAAAGGATGATGATCTAGCGACGATGTCTGTGTTACGCTTAAGCTATATTATTCGTACTAGCGTAACATACTGGTTGGGTGTTTATCGAGAGGATTGTCAGTGCGTGTTCTGACAACGGCTTTATGAAGTTCCCTCTACTCGCCCAATCGTTTCACGTATTCGAAAGAACCATTTTGTTAACGACACTCACGAGTCCCAATCACGACCTGTTTTTGTGAACTGTTAGTCCGACCAACGGTGCCTTAATGAGCCTCGTCCAAAAATAACTGACTGCCATTGAATCCATATGCCTATCCCGAAACAACATCTTTCAACTCCTCCTTTTCCTCTGTTAGTGACAGGCGTTGCTGGTGTCACTGGCTACAACGCGTTTCAGTACTTTTCTCAGTTGTTTCCCGGACAAGTGATAGGGACTAGACGGCGAGACAACTGGCCCTTAAGTGGTGAGGGTATTGTGGGTTGTGATATGCATAACCGTAATGATCTTGTACGTCTTGCACACGACCATGATTTCCAATCTATCGTATACTGCGAAGGCACCTGTAAACTAAAGCCATGCGAACTGAATCCGGACCTTGCCTACCGAGTGAACGTCCAGGGTGCGGAAACCCTAATGAAAGTGCTTGGATCCAACGTGTCTCGCCTGATATTTGTTTCCATTGATCTGGTGTTTTCGGGTGAACCATCAGGTGGAGGATACCGAGAGGAGGATACTACGGATCCAGTTACAGTCTACGGAAAGACCATGGTGGAAGCAGAAACTCTGGTGCTGTCTGAATCAACCAGAGCATGTGTTTTGCGTATTTCGCTTCCAATGGGGATTAGTTTTAACGGACACGCCGGAGCCATTGACTGGATTCAGTCAAGATTCAAAAAGGACAAACCAGCTACTCTCTATTACGACGAAATCAGGACACCACAATATACGGATTGCCTCAATCGACTGTTTCACTATCTGCTTACGCACGAGATAACGGGTTTGTTTCATTCGGGCGGCCCACGTCGCCTGAGTCTCTACGAAATCGCCCAGATTGTTAATCGTATCGGTAACTATCATCCTGACCATCTGATAGGCTGTCCGAGGAGTGAAGCCGGACCTGTTCCTCCACGTGCCGGCGATGTTAGTCTCGATTCTACAAAGTTGACTAGCGTATTGGGATATTCGCCATTCAGTCCCTGGCCTTATGATGATCGTTTGGTGCCGAATAATCGCGAATGGCATCGGAATCGGCCAGAAAATGAAGTCCGTTCTCCCGACCAGTTAGCAGCTGTTTTATACAACAACCCCTTGGTATCAAAATGAGCTACTATTTCACACTTTTACAGGCCGCTCCTGTTTAGCTTCCTGAAGGCTACCTCACTACGATAGTTACCGGTGTTTTTCAATCTAACAACCAGCCAATACATCCATGGTGGTACTCGGAGGTCACTCCTTTGAGTTAAATCAGAAACAGATTCACGACAGAATGACTTCCATATCACCAGCTAACGATTTCCAGAACCAGTTCTCACCTCATAGGAGGACTACCTCTATGTTCTCAGCAACAGCCATTTCCAAACAAAACAGGCATTCTCATTCTCGACGCCGATTTTTGGCGGGAGTAACAACTGCCGGTGCACTTTCCTGTCCATGGAACACGAATTCTTTGTTTCAACTTGAAGCACGTGAAATAGATGAATACGACAAAGACAACATCAAACTGGCACGACGCGTTCCTGGATCAATAAATGAACAGGATATGAATTTTCTCCAGCAACTTGGAATTCGCTGGGTTCGAGTGGATCTCACACGCAAGCAGACGGATCCGGGATTTCTATTGAAACTGCAACGTCGTCTTTCCAACTTCGGGATACGGATCTATTCGGCGGTACACCCCGTCCAGTCTTCCACCCGTATTGGACTAGGGTTGCCAGGACGTGATACGGAAATCAAAGAGTATCAAGCCTTTCTGCGTTCGCTTGGCAAACTGAATATTCCAGTAGCCGGTTACGCTTTTCATCCTGGGAACACGTATTCCACGGGGACCATTCAACATCGCGGTTATCAGGTTCGGGAATTTGATCTCGATGTGTTTCGTAATCGAGTTGAAAAACAACGATTTGATCGGACCTATTGCGCCGAAGAAATGTGGAACCATTATCGATACTTCATGGAGGCGGTACTTCCTGTAGCGGAACAGTCCGATGTACGTATGGCTCTTCACCCGGATGATCCACCTGTGTCGATGATGAATGGGGTGGCAAAATTATTTGTGAATTACGATGGCATGAAACAAGCGGAAGCTATCGCAGGTGGCAGTAATCATTGGGGCCTCATCTTCTGTGTGGGAACATGGTCAGAAGGAGGTCAGACCATGGGTAAGGATGTCTTTGAAATGATTCGTGACTTTGGTGGCCGAGACAAACTGTTTGCAGTTCATTTCCGAAATGTCAGTGGCACGTTACCTCGATTTTACGAGACCTTTCCTGATGACGGTTACCAGGACATGTATCGTGTCATGACCACGTTACGAGAAGTAGGGTATCACGGTTCTGCCATTCCTGATCATATACCGCATATGATCAATGATACCGGCCTGCAACAGGCCGGGGCTGCCTATTGTATTGCCTACATGAGAGCGTTGCTTCAACGCGCTAATCATGAAGTTGGATAAGCGACTCTTTCCGCCATGCTCACATCAGGACCGAATCATGGGCGACGCCTGAAGTGTAGTCCTTTAAGTACCCAAGATATGACATCATCACATCATTGTACGATCGGTCGTTCCGATTAAGGTAATCCTGTGACTAACCCTCCTTCTTCGTGGATAAGAGAAGCCGGTGTTCGAATAGAAGGCTCGAATGGTCTCGATCTTTCTAAAGTTCAGGCGCCCTGTGTTGTACAAAATCCGCACGGCGGTTACCGCCTGTTTTATACTGCGATTGGTCCGGATCGCCCGTATCCAGCATGCCAGGGTTATATCCTCAGCGCTGTATCTGAGAATGGCCTCGATTTTGTTAAAGAACACGGCATCCGACTTTGCCCGATCCCTGGGAAAAGCCATATTTCTCTGAGAGTGTTATCACCTACGGTAACATTGTTAGGCGATGGACGTTGGCGTATGTATGTCGAAGCTCGAGGTACCGTAGATCATCCGCCGGTTATTACCAGCGCGATATCACGGGATCAGGTTACATGGGAACACGAAACTGGTATCCGATTCAGCACCAAAGATGGAGTAGGCGGTCCACGGTGCCATTCCAGTGACAACCACGTTAGGTTACTAGTATGTTGTGATGAATATGGCGTCCAGAGGAGACGTTCAGGTAAACGACTTCAACGCAATGTCGTTAGTGCGTTATCCAGTGACGGACTTCATTTTATCCAGGAGCCAGGTTATTGTATGACCAGCCAGCAGGGACCTTGGGATGATCTTGGTATCACTGCAGCACAGCTGCTATCGCCATATAAAGATGGCGCCCCGTGGTCCTTAATTTATTCGGCCTGGCAGGATGCTCCCCCAGGTTTGGACGTTCCTGTACACCCCAGTGATCCTTCTGGTTCACCGAACGCATCTCTTCCGTTTGATTTTGCACGGGCATCCATTGCTTCCGATATGGCTGGATATCGTTCACGCATTTTCAGTGCTCATTCCGAGGACGGATACAATTTTGATTCCACTCAATGCATTCTTCAAGGTTCGGGCCATCACGCTGAGGGACTCGATTCGGTCCATGCAGAAGATATGTCTATCATTGCAATTGAACACGATAAATATCGAATGTATTACGCAGCTTGTGATCGCCATGGCTCTTGGCGCATTGCCAGCGCCGTATGTAGAAGCCCGCTCCCCTAGCCAATTTAGAATACACAAAGAAGGTTTTCGATAGGATTAGCAATTGGCTAGTTTATATTTGGAAACTTACGCAACACTCCTATGGATAACAGGAGGTTGTCCATTAACGATTCCCACATATTAGAGGAGTAACCATGCCTTTCATAGACATCCAATCAGTAACCCCACTGGAAATCCTACCGGGGTGTCGAATGAGGACTCCCTATGGTGATAACATGATGCTGTCTTACCTGGAAATGGAGGAAAACGCAGTCGTTCCACTACACAGTCACCCCCACGAACAGGGTGGGATGTTACTCAAAGGGCGTATGGAACTGACGATTGGTGATGAAGTACGTGTCTGTGAACAGGGTTCGATGTTTATCATTCCACCGAATACGCCCCACAAAGCCGTAGCGATAGACGGCCCAGCCACGGTCCTGGACGTATTTACTCCCGTCAGGGAAGATTACGCCGAGTTATACAACAAATACATTCCTACAACAGACCATACCCACGAGAGCTGACTATTCCATTCTGTTACCACAGCTATCGATAAAACTGAATCACGGGCCTAAACCTATTTCTGTAGGACGTGTTTTACGCACCGAAAATAGCGGATCGTCGTTTTCCTTTTTCCCTCGTTTAGAAGGGTCATGTTTTACACTACTTCAAGATAACAACAGATAAAGACAGATAGTATGAACAATATAACGATCGGTCTTGCCCAGACCATTCAGACCGCGGACCTGTCTCGTAACCGAGAAACCATTTTCCGATTCATGGACCAGGCGTCAGAGGCCGGTGTGGACATACTGTGTTTTCCAGAATCCCAGACCGTCGGTTACCGGGTGGACATAACGGCAGCTGATTTTCCGTGTCCTGAAAGGGAACTCGATGCGCTACACAAAGAAGTAGCCCGGCGATGTGCAAACAATAATATGAGCTGCATTCTTGGTACGGAGACCCCCATAGTCGACAGGAAACCCTATAACTCTGCCCTGGTGATTGACAACGAGGGCTCGATTCTCGGGCGTCATCACAAAACGCGTCTCACCCCGCTCGATGCCCTAGCGTACTCTCCGGGTGACGACATGAGTACCTACATGCTTTCAGGAATACCAGTAGGCGTGGTTATCTGCTATGAGGGATTTCGATATGCTGAAACAACCGCTTCCTGTGTAGAACAGGGCGCGCAATTAATTTTCCACCCACAAAATAACACCACACGACCGAATGACTGGAAGATTCCGATTCATCACGCGTTAATTGTTTCTCGTGCAGCTGAGAATACCGTATGGTTTGCATCGTGTAATGCCTGTTTTTCTGTTCACCAGAACTCGAGAAGCATGATCGTATGTCCGGATGGCACCATCGATTCCCAGTTGGAATTGGGACAGGAAGCATTACTGGTATCTGAAATCGACATCGACAAGGCCACGCGTGCCATGTTCCGGTATGACATGTCTGACACGGTGGAAATTCTTTTTGCAGACACTGTAAAAGCACAGGAACTGAAGCCGGATACAAAATGACGGATCCGAATCACAACTTCTGCTAAATGCCGCCCAGTCCGGTTGGCTGGAACCCGAGATATTTAACGTGATCGGATGTATTATTGTTCGCCCAACGATCTGCCACCAAAATACTGCAGACAGTCTGTAACAGTCCGTCCTTTGTAATCTTTAAGTTGAAGATCCGCACCATATTGCACAAGTAACTGCAAGATAGAATAGAAGTGCTCTGATTTCTTACGATTCGTCAGTCCTGTTTTGACGGCTGCGACGTGTGCGGGTGTGTGCCCGTAATTATCAGGAAGATTTATCTTTGCTCCGGCCTCAACTAGTTTCACGACATCCGCCTTATTGCCCATTCTGACAGCGGTAAATAAAGCTGTTCTACCATAATCATTACGATTGTTGTACCGCTCTGTTTTTTCAAGTAGCAATGGCA
>CAXEIY010000311.1:0-3578 GCA_963996245.1 uncultured Planctomycetia bacterium
CTGAGGCAATATACTGTTTGACCCGTTCCAGATCACCGGACCCTGCCGCTTCATGGATGTTTACTGTCGATGACGCTCCACTGGAGTCTGTCTGCGTTTCGCCTGCATGTTCGCGCAGCATGGCAGCGATCTTCGGGCGGGTGCTCTGCAGCCTCTGGTAATCCAGTTCCATTTCCAGAAGTCGACCAACCAGGTCGTATATCGGTTTTACCGCTGGCCACGGCAACGATGCCGAAGTCATCGCACTATCCCCATTGTTGTTTTTCCGGTTAACGTCCGCCCCTTTTGCCAGTAGCGCCTGAACAATCTCTTCGTGACAGAAAAATGCCGCCGTAGAAAGTGCGGTGGTCCCGTCATTGTCCGGTATATCTACTTCGGCACCGGCATCGATCAACGCAACGGCAACTTCCTCATGCCCCAAAAGGGCCGCTAAACGCAAGGCCGTATTTCCTCCACTCGGCTCCTTCTGATTAAGATCACCTCCTGAGGCAATATACTGTTTGACCCGTTCCAGATCACCGGACCCTGCCGCTTCATGGATGTTTACTGTCGATGTCCCACCTACCGCCCCTGTCTGCGTTTCGCCCGCATGCTCGCGCAGCATGGCGGCGATCTTCGGGCGGGTGCTCTGCAGTCTCTGGTAATCCAGTTCCATTTCCAGAAGTCGACCAACGATATCGTATACCGGTTTTACCGCTGGCCACGGCAACGATGCGATGACCACCATACTTTCACCCTTGTTGTTCTTCCGATTAACGTCCGCCCCTTTTGCCAGTAACGCCTGAACAATCTCTTCGTGGCATAAAAATGCGGCCGTAGAAAGTGACGTGTCTCCCTCATTATTCGGTATATCTACCTCGGCCCCGGCATCGATCAACGCAACGGCAACTTCCGCATGCCCCAAAAGAGCCGCTAAACTCAGGGCCGTATTTCCTCCTCTCGGCTCCTTCTTGTTGAGGTCACCTCCTGAGGCTATGTATTGTTTGACCCGCTCCAGATCACCGGCCCCTGCCGCTTCATGGATGTTTACTGCCGGCGTCACTCCACCAGCAGACTCTTCATCGGATCCATCACTTGAAGTGGCTTCAGGAACTGGAGTTACAGGAGCTTCGCTGACTGCAGTCTGTCCGGCAATCTGATTTGCGGACGGTTCTGTAACCGGCGTTTGCGTGGCTGCCGGTGCGGCCCGCGTTTGATCCGACGTGGACGAGACCGACGGTGACGACTGTGTGTCTGTTTCATTTGAAACCGGTGCCACAGAAGTTTCTGGAGCATCAGGCTGACCGCCGCAGCCCGCCAGGAGTATTCCCATTACAGCGACTGTCAAACGTCCTAATCTTGTCATCGGATCAATTCTCCTGGTCTATCATGATTGGTCTGTGGTATTCAGAAATGATTCAGTTGTCCAACGCAGCGGAACGCAGCTCGACCGAAAACAGCCGTAGGCCCGTATCGGAATTACGAGTGAAACTCCAACATCCCCTGAACTCCAAATTGTCCACTGGAGGTGGAAACATCCCTGAACCCGGCTCCAACTCCTCCACCGGAATATCGAGAACAAAGTTACCTTGAACGAATCGGACCGTTTTGTATTTACCTGCAAACCCTTTTTGAGGATGAAACAGAGTTATCCCAAAGTTAAGCGATGACTCAGAATCCACCGCTCCACGGACATGAATTCGCGAACCCGGTTGGATCATCACAGGACTCAGGGTTCGAGGTGCTACATCAAGGGATGCCACATAAAGCGTGGTGGGAACCGATACATTAATCAGTAGTGGCATCGCACGAAGACTCGTACCGGACAATTCCCGCCCTCCTCCGGTCAGTACCTGTCCAATACTGGCTGCAATCAAGCCGATTCCGTTAGAACGGGGAATTTCGTACACCAGTTTTCCATACTGGACATCGTCGACCAGACTGCTTTTCCATAATGATACGGATGAAGAGCGTCGTTGAGGAAGAAAACTCTCATCTCGAGCTACCGCTGCTACCACACGGTGATCAGCCGGAACTTCCGTACTTTTCCCATCGGACAGCCGTGTCACACGCACCACCCCCTCATTCACATCCATCGTTGTGGTTGTGGCTTCGGCTTCGATGTTCAGCTGGGTACCCAGCACTTCGACCCTGGCCGTTGGCGTGTGAATCAGCATCGCATTATCGGTCGGTTGCGGTCGGACACTTGCAGAAAGACTCCCTCTTCGCAAGTGCAGTTGTTTCGGTTGTTGTTGCGACAACATCAGCATCGACTGACCCGTGAGGCTCACACGTGTCCGGTCTTCAAACTCCAGCTCAATCCATGAATCTTCAGCAAGCCCTTCCAGCGTGCCTCCCGGTAAGTGCCGACCAGGTCCAATATTCCGTGTGATCTGTCCGCCTTCACCAGCCCATTGCACCGCTCCTCTCAAATGGACTATCCGTACAGGTTCTGAGTCCGACTGACCGGGTAAAAGATACAGTGTTACCGTGACAAGAAGAATCGCAGCAGCGGCCAGAGCTGAATACCATCTGGTCATCCGGCCAGAAAGCTGTTTCTTGCCCAAATGAGAACGACCTGACTTATGAACAATTCTTGAACGCACACCTTCGATAAACTGATCTTCATCAAGACGAGATCTGGTGCTCGCGACAAACCAGGTACTGTCGCGTAACAGATCCTGGCTCTGCGCAAGCATATCCGCAGTTTCGAGCTGTTCCTGCAATTCTTTCAAATAATCAGGATGTTCCTGAACCAGCCTCTCCAGTTCACTCAGCTCACTGGGGCCCAAATCGTTTTCAAGCCATTGACTCATCAGCATTTCAAAACGAGTGTTAGTCATTTCAGGCCTTTTCCAAGATGCGATACTCTACGCATTGTTTAATCTGCCTTCTAATTCTTACAAGCATCTGCCGTATATTGGCAGCCGTGGTCTCCAACTGCCGGGCAAGTTGCGGTGCGGCAAGCCCGTCATGGTAACGGCCTCGCACCACTGCCTTACTCCGTGATTCAAGTTTGTCCACACACTCCTTTATCGCTTCAATCGTTATCGGCTCCAGCAGTTCTTTGGAACCTGCACTACGCCGAAGAAGTATCTCTGTAAGTCCGGTGTGAAGAATGCGCTGCCGCCGAGCATCTTTGCGAATTTCATTTCTGATAAGATTGCCTGCAATCCCACGAAGCCATTTTCCAAAATCACGAGACTGGTCAAAGGAATCCCACTCCCGATACGCTATCAGAAACGCCTCCTGAGCAATATCGTCAACCCAATCAGGATCTACTGCCATCGAACGCACAAAAGATCGCAATCGAACGTGGTGTTCGACGACGAGTGATTCAAAATGTCCCCGGTCTTTTTCCCTTTTGCTCCACATACTGATTAATTGTCGCACTGAACACGGGATGTGACAACACGATATCAAAAACACCGTTTCACCCATCCGTTTTCCTGACATAAACAGCCTAATTACCCCTTCCAACAAGTTTCTCAACGCGATCTCGCCGCAAACTGGAAAACAAGCTGCAACAACTCCTCCCCAGAGGTTTAACCGACACGGAAAAAGAAATCACCATCGGTGGTCTATCCCCAGCATAAAAC
>CAXEIY010000312.1:0-14510 GCA_963996245.1 uncultured Planctomycetia bacterium
GCCGAAAGCAGGACCGCGAGGATTACAGACAACACGAGTGTTTGAAGGTTATTCCAGAAGTGACCGTCGCGTATTGGATCGGTAGAGGGTTGACGAGGATGCCATTTCAGATAAATCAGATATAGCACAGCGAGTAAACTGCAGAGATAGGCTGTCTGAGGGTCACCACTCATTACCTGCAGAGCCAGTACGATCCCTATTCCAAGGAAGGAAACACGTTTTCGTTCCCGTAGGGTTTGATCAATAAACAGGAGAACCAGTGGAATCCAGCATGCACCACAGAGAAAGACGACATTGGCATGCTGGAAGAGAATCACTGCAGAAAAACCATAACTGATACCAGCTGCACCGGCAGCGATTACGCTGGCACCACGCGTCCGTACCATGACGTACGTGTTTGTAACCGCTAACAGAACGTGGAACAGGATGTATATTTTGTAGTTTGCGGAAAAAGTAAACGGGAGAAAGAAAATCAATTTGAATGGGTAAAAAACACTAGAGGTGGGATTGCCGAGCAGGGGCGTGCCACTGTTTTCGTACGTATTCCATAGGGGGATGCGGCCTGCAGTCCACTCATCCTGAATCAAGTTAAAAAGGGGATAATAGAAGTGTGCGGCATCACGAAACAGGAAGGCATGGCCGTAGAAGAGTACCCAGGTGAAAAAGCCAATAAATAAACCGGCTACACAGACTACGACGGACGTACGAGAGATAGAAAGATGTGATTTGTGCACGACCTTTAACCACATAAAGCGTTAAAGAGATGACTCTGGACCCGGTAACAGTTTGAGGGAATCCATCATGACAAAAGCGTGGTCCGGGGATGGTGAGAGGATTCACTCGATGGGATCTTCATGAAAAATGCTCCAGTAGCTTTCGTAGCGTGACGGTGAAATATGGCCGTTTTCCACAGCTTCCTTAACGGCACAATGGCTTTCATGAGTATGGCTGCAGTCAGGATATTTACAGTTCTCGACGTACGTAGGAAATTCGATGAAAAAGGCTTCCAGCTCTTCGGGAATGACATCCCACAAAGCAAACTGCCGGATACCGGGAGTATCGACCACCCAGCCACCAAAATCCATACGAATCAATCGTGCTGTGGTGGTTGTGTGTCGTCCTTTTTGGTTGTCCTCGGCGACGGACCGGACTCGTAGTTCCAGTCCGGGTTGCAAGGCATTCAGCAAAGAAGATTTTCCTACACCACTCTGGCCTGATAAAACGGTGGCGCGTTCTTTGAGAGACTGACGAAGTATCTCGATACCTTCTCCAGTGAGTGCACTGGTCATAATCACGTCGTATCCCAGTTGACGATAGAGGTCAACAACCGGGGCCAGGCTGTCTGGATCAACCAGATCGGTTTTATTGAGACAGATGCGTGCAGGAAGTTCGCCCTGTTCTGCGCTGGCCAGAAATCGATCAATCAACTGGATTTTCAAGTAAGGCTGTGCTACCGAGACAACCAGTAACAACTGGTCGACATTAGTCACCATTAAATGTTCGCGTCCTCTATATTTTCGGGCAAGACTTCCGTGTCTGGGTTCGACCCGCTCGATACGTCCTTCGTCTTCACCGGTGATCGAGAAAAGCACACGGTCTCCAACGGTAACGGCGGTTCGTGATTCCCTTGCAATACGCCGCAACAAACCGCGAATGACGCATTTGTAACTCTTGTGATCTTCTGATTCGACCTCGCATTCAGCGCCGTACACGCTGATGACACGACCGCGAAGACATTGCGATTCGTCTACTGCCAGGGGAGGTGGCTGGGAAAGATGGGGAAGACTGGTTTCGGGAGCGCTCTCTTCAGAAGCGATAACGGTTCGTTTTCGACTGAGTTTCCCTTTTCCGGAAATACGTTCCTGTTGAGTAAGCATCTCACCGGTTTCATCGGCTTTCAGTTCTTCTCGCCAGGCTCCTCTCCGCTTTCGTTTTTGCACATTCTTATGAATGGCTACTCGGAGTTTTTTTTTCTTTTTTTTTGCCATGGTTCGCGATTCGTATCAGGATTCTCCGGTAATCGGGACCGGTTTTAGTTTCAGATGGCAAGGATCATGACAATAAGGAACTCAGACAAGTTCTCAAAAAAAGGTGAAAAGTACGCTCCAGCTTGGTCGATGTTGCCGTACTTAGACAGATAAGAACACGGAAGTA
Organism: uncultured Planctomycetia bacterium; assembly: GCA_963996245.1. Lineage (GTDB taxonomy): Bacteria > Planctomycetota > Planctomycetia > CAXEIY01 > CAXEIY01 > CAXEIY01. Next base: position 2,155 of record CAXEIY010000312.1, read on the forward strand.
TGGATGAGCCGATTATCTATACTATTAGACCACGGTGCCGAGGTCTGAGGAAAGTGGAGATGGTGCCGCCCGGTCAATTACAGGTGCCATTACAGGATTTGTGAACCATAAAACATCGATTGGTCGGGTTGACCAAAGGATATTTGAGACGCTACGATCCTTGTCTGCATGACGGGGCGTAGCGCAGCCTGGCAGCGCGTCTGGTTTGGGACCAGAAGGTCGCCGGTTCGAATCCGGCCGCCCCGACCATTTTTCCGGAGAACCCCGGAAGGGGCTCCGATGGCAGGGTGAACACACACCGAAAAGCCGTTTTGTACGCAAACGGTATTCAAGATTTCTTCCATATTGTACCTGTGGGTTTGGGGCGCGGTCAGCCTATAGCCGTTACGTCTGATTGTTTTAGATCGATGGTCAGATTCAACGACCTCGTAAATCTGACAAGGACAGGACGTCTCACCTCTTGATTGCTCTCGTATCAGGCGGGTTCAATATAAGTGTATTTTTCAGATGAGATGATCAGAGTCTTTCAGGCTGATACCGTTTGTATTACCCCAATCAACTAGTGATGAAGTTGGTTTGTTTTGGTAAGAACTGATTTGGCACGGTATGCCAATGAATTCCATCTTGTCTTAATCCCGTAGGTAAAAAATTCGGTCAGTGGAGCTTGTCAGCATCCACGATCCATGACCATCGGAAAAAGGACTGCACAAGGAAAGTATTTCGACGGTGGTGCTGATATTCGCTGGAAATATATGGTGGAAAGTAGGAAATGGGCAATGGCTACAGAGCGTGTTAAGCTATGGTCGATAGCGCGATTTATCGTTTCTTTACAGAATTCCTGCATCATGCATTTGTAAAGAGATGTGATGGTACGTACTGCGGGGCGGGATTAATGAAAGCTGAAAAGGTCGTAGTTATCGAAGATGAACCTGACATTCGGGAAGTGACGGAGCACAATCTTGCTCGGGAGGGGTATCATGTGTATTCGTCTCCAGATGGCGAAAAAGGATTACGATTGGTCCGAGAAAAATCACCCGATCTTGTTCTTCTGGATCTCATGTTACCCGGTCTCGATGGAATTGAGGTTTGTCGGGAACTGAAAGCAGATCGCGAGACACGCGCCATACCGGTGATTATGGTAACGGCTAAGGGGGAGGAAAGTGATATTGTTCTTGGTCTTGGCATGGGGGCGGACGACTATATCGCAAAGCCTTTCAGTCCTAAGGAATTGATCGCCAGGGTAAAAGCCGTTTTGCGCCGGGGTCCTGGGAAAGACCGAGAGAGCGAACAGGAGATAATTGTAAGGGGAGAGGTGGTAGTCGATTTCGGTCGTCGTGAAGTTCGCGTGGAAGGCACATCTGTTACTTTGACAGCTACGGAATTGCGTCTTCTTTATTTTTTGGCTTTGCACCCTGGCAGGGTATTTACTCGGGACCATCTGGTGAGTCGGGCGATTGGTGAGGATGTGTTTGTGGTGGATCGTAACATTGACGTCCATATTCGATCCGTACGGAAAAAGCTTGGCTTGTATCGAGACATGATCGAAACTATCCGAGGTGTGGGATATCGTTTTCGAGAGGAGGAATGAATCGGTGTTACATTCCCGTTTTTTTTGGAAACTGTATGCGGGTTACACGGCAGTCATTCTGGTTTCGATAGCCGTTGTTGGGACCCTCATCAGCCAGAAAATTGAACGTGACACACTGGAAGAGATTAGGCGATCGCTACAGGCTCGAGCGATATTTCTCAAGGAACTGGCCTCTCCGCATCTAGAGATATTTCAAGATAGCACGTTTCAGAGTCGAGTTCAGACTCTCGGTTTAGCGATGGACACACGTCTTACTGTAATGAAAGAAAATGGGGAGGTAATTGCCGATTCATCAGAAAACCCAGGAAGAATGGACAATCACTTGAAGCGTCCAGAGATTCTTGCAGCACGCGCTCGCGGCTTTGGGACTTCGAGCCGCTTCAGTGATACCGTGCATCAGAGAATGATGTATCTTGCTATGTCGGTTCGAAGTAAAGGTCTCTTGGTTGGTTATGTCAGAACGTCTCTTCCCCTATCAGAAATTGACAGACGTTTGAGCTACCTCCGTAACACGATCGGGTTGGGGGCGATTTTGGCAGCGGTGGCAGCACTGCCATTCGGCCTTCTTGTTACCCGGCATGTTGTCAATCCAGTTATATCCATGACCACAGTTGCAGAGTCGATGTCACGTGGTGATTATGACCAGAGACTTCTCGAAGTGAGAAAAGATGAAATTGGTAAGCTATCAAAAGCTCTTAACCGAATGGCGGCAAGCTGTCGTGAACGCATGGAGATAATTACTACAGATCGGAATAAGTTGTCCGCCATTTTGTCAGGAATGGTGGAAGGGGTTATTGCTATTGATCGGGATGAGCGCGTTGTGCACATGAATGAAGCGGCTGGAAAACTCTTGGGGACATCACCGGTAGACAGTTTGAATAAACCGGTATGGGAAGCTGTTCGTATACGGGATGTCTGTGAAATACTTAATCTTACCTTGCAGGATGAGGTAAGTAGGCAAAGAGACCTACGACTAGTTACCTCACCCAGTGATCAACATGTGGAAATGCATGCTTCACCGTTGCACGATGGTCAGAGAAATGTTGTCGGATCGCTAGTTGTTTTGCATGACATGTCAGAGCTTGAGCGTCTCGAGACAGTCAGGCAGGATTTCGTGGCTAATGCTTCACATGAACTCAAAACACCCATCACAGCGATTCGAGGTCTTGTTGAAACCCTGATTGATGATGAGGAGGTGTCATTTTCTAAGCAGAAAAGATTTCTTCACAAGATCAAAGATCAGTCCATGCGTCTTTCTTCGATTGTCACGGACTTACTGGCACTTTCACGTCTGGAATCGGGCAACCAGGATTCGGAGAATGTAAAAACGGACCTTCGCCATGCGATCATGACATCCGTGAGTGGGTTGACATCCACAGCGGAAGACCAGGGGATTGAGGTGGGAGTGAAACTTCCGGATATCCCGGTTGAAGTTTTGGGAAGTGAAGACGATTTTGGTCAGGTTGTGACCAATCTTCTGGACAACGCGCTCAAATACACTACCCGTGGAGGAGAGGTCTGGGTCCGGCTTGAGTGCCAGGGTGATCAGGCTGTTCTCGAGGTGCAGGATACCGGTATTGGGATCGAACCGAAGGATCGTGATCGCATATTCGAACGATTTTACCGTGTTGACAAAGCCCGCTCCCGTGAGCTCGGAGGGACCGGACTCGGGCTTGCGATTGTCAAGCATCTTGCCATTACCCATGGAGGTCGCGTGGAGTTGGACAGTGTTTTTGGAATCGGTAGCACATTCCAGGTATTCCTTCCTAGGGTGATTCGTTCCATGTAGGCCGTCTCACGGCTATCGTTTCCGAACGATCATTATTTCATATGTTGATACACGGCGATTGTTGCTGTGTTTTTTCAGGAAAGAAACCTGTTTCTGCGGCGTGTGTTTCCAGGAAGGGTTGTTTTTCATGATGGCATCCCCTTGTCCAATAAAGCACTTGTTTCAATCGGGATATGAATCGGAACACCCGTGTGCTGGTTCATGGCGGGTTCGCTTATTTCAAGGATGGTTGCAATATCATCACCTGATCGATGGATAATGCTACTTTTCCCTCTTAAATACAAAATACAGGGATCTTTATATTGTCTTAACAATGGAACGTTAAAAGGTGATTCATTGATGGAAAAAGTGGTTTCTTTCCCAAGTTGGGAGTGAGTGTTACAGGTGGTCGAAAGGGAACACAGAGGCATGGAAAAAATCTGGGGTGTGGCGATAATCGTACTCTGCATAGGCTGTTCTAATGATAGTGTTGAGCAAAATCGCAAGGGGATTGGAGGTCCGGAGGGGACCCTTGTTGGATCAGTTCGAGTGGATGGATCCAGCACGGTTTTTCCCATAACAGAAGCGGTGGCAGAGGAATTCCAGAAGATATATCCCAGGGTCAGGGTAACTGTTGGAATTTCTGGCACGGGAGGTGGATTCAAACGCTTTGCCGTTAAAGAAACGGATATTAATGATGCGTCCCGTATTATCAAGTCTAAGGAAATCGAGACCACAAAAGAGAACGGTGTCAATTTCATTGAATTACCTGTAGCTTACGATGGGCTTTCCGTATTGGTTAACCCGAGTAACGATTTTGTAGACTATCTCACGGTTGAAGAACTCAAGAAAATCTGGGAGCCGGGGAGCACGGTACAGAATTGGAGTCAAGTACGGGATGGTTTCCCGGATAATCCCCTTACTCTTTACGGCCCTGGGACAGACTCGGGGACGTTTGATTACTTCACCAAGGCAATCAATGGAGAGGAACAGGCATGTCGAGCCGATTTTACTGCCAGTGAAGACGATAATGTGTTGGTTCAAGGAATTGCGGGGGACGAGAATGCACTCGGATTCTTTGGGTATGCCTACTATAGGGAAAACAAAGATCGTCTGAAGGTGGTTCCGATAGAAGCGGGTGACGGACCGGTAACTCCTTCGGAAATCACGATTAATGACGGGACCTACAAACCTCTTTCCCGCCCGATTTTCATTTATGTGAGTAGGGAGGCCGCAGAACGTCTGGAAGTCGATGCGTTTGTAAAGTTCTATCTTAATATGGCAGTAAGCCTAACAAGTGAAGTAGGGTATGTCCCATTGCCAGCCAGCATTTATGAGTTAACGCGCCAACGGTTCATGCAACGAACGGAAGGCTCTGCCTTCAATGGGAAAGATACGGATGGCATGAGTTTGGAAGATATTTTGAGTACTGGTGGATAGCGAGAGTGTATGGATGCTTCGGGACTGAAGGAACAAACGGATTCAGGGGGCCTCCGTGAGAGACGGCGAATTCGCTGGAAAGAAGAAGCCATAAGAAGCGGTTTGTGGGTTTGTGCCTCTTTGTCCGTCGTAACGACGCTTGCCATCATTTCTGTTCTTGTTAAAGAGGCCATTCCTTTTTTTCAGGAAGTGAATCCTTTTTCGTTTTTGACCGGTATGCGTTGGACCCCTCTTCTGGAACCGCGATCGTTTGGCGTATTGCCTCTGGTTTGTGGAACGACTCTTATCGTAGTAGGGTCTGCTCTGATCTGCCTGCCTGTAGGACTCGCCTGCGCCATCTATCTGGCTGAATATTCTTCTGATAGCAGGCGTAGTTTGATCAAACCTGTTCTTGAAATACTGGCCGGTATTCCCACGGTTGTTTATGGTTACTTTGCGCTTACTTTTGTGACGCCGGGATTGGAGTGGATTTTCCCCAGCACAAGAGTTTTCAATGCCGCCAGTGCCTCTATTGTGGTTGGTATTATGGTACTGCCCATGGTGGCTTCACTTTGTGACGATGCGCTTCGGGCCGTGCCGCAGTCACTCAGGCAAGGGGCCTACGCGCTCGGTGCAACGCCGTTCGAAGTAACCACTCGTGTGGTTGTGCCCGCATCACTTTCAGGTGTTATGGCATCCTTTGTACTGGCGGCTTCCCGGGCAATCGGGGAAACCATGGCGGTCACTCTTGCTGCGGGTGCAACGCCGAAGATGACGTTCAATCCACTGGTAAGTATTCAGACCATGACCGCATACATTGTGCAGGTCAGCCTTGGTGACACGCCAGCTGGAACCGTTGAGTATAAGACTATTTTTGCTGTCGCAACGTTGCTTTTCGCCATAACACTTGCAATGAATGTTTTTGCGCATAAAGTCCTACGCCGATTCCGTGAGGAGTATGAATGATAAATCGTACTCTGGCGAGAAGAAAAGCAGTCTCCAAGATGTTCCACATTTTTTGCGCAGCAATGACTTGTACGGCGGTCACGGTGCTTGGCGTTCTGTTGGTTCATGTGACGGTGGAGGGGTTTCGGTGGATTGATTTTCAGTTTCTGAATTCTTTTCCATCCCGTTTTCCTGAAAAAGCGGGCATTAAGTCAGCTTTATGGGGCACCATTTGGCTCATTGGATTTACCGCCGCTTTTTCAATTCCTGTAGGCGTGTCAGCCGCAATTTATCTGGAAGAATACGCAAAGAAAAATGCCATTAGTCGTTTGATTGAAGTCAATATTGCCAATCTTGCAGGGGTTCCGTCCATCGTCTACGGGATCCTGGGGCTGGTGATTTTTGTTCGTTTTTTGTCACTGGGAAGAAGTGTGCTGGCAGGCAGTTTGACCATGAGCTTACTGATATTGCCCGTGATTATCATTGCGGCGCGAGAAGCGATCCGTGCGGTTCCTAACTCCATACGACATGCTTCCTATGCGCTGGGAGCTACAACTTGGCAGACGGTTCGTTATCACGTGTTGCCTGCAAGTCTTTCGGGCATTCTGACCGGTGTCATACTGGCGCTTTCGCGTGCGATCGGAGAAACTGCACCACTGGTTATGATCGGAGCACTGACTTATGTAGCCTTTGTTCCGGAAAGTCCAATGGATCCCTTTACAGCGCTTCCGATTCAGATTTTCAACTGGGCATCACGACCACAGGAAACGTTCCATCAGCTGGCTGCAGGCGGGATTATTGTTTTGTTGACCGTGCTGTTGATTATGAATGCGGTAGCCGTTTTCATTCGGCATAAAGCCGAGAGGAATCGTAAATAGTGACAAATGCAGAATCGAAGACAAGTAGCAGAAGGCTTACGGATGTAGGCAAGGCCAGTAAAGTAAAATCCAGATTGCGTAAAACGGAAAATAAAGTGGTGGAATCGACACAGACAAGTAGTGACGCCATTGAAGAACGGCCGATCCTTCAGGCACGGGGTGTGACAATTTGTTACGGAAATAATGCGGCTGTCAATGATGTTTCCCTTGCCCTGTCCAGAAATAGGATAACCGCGATCATAGGTCCCTCGGGATGTGGCAAGAGTACGTTGTTACGGGCTTTCAACCGAATGAATGATTTTATTCCTGAGGTGAATAAAAGTGGAGACCTTCTTTTTCTTGGAGAAGATCTCTATGGCAAGCATGTCGATCCGGTTGAGGTACGAAGACGAATTGGAATGGTTTTTCAAAAACCCAATCCGTTTCCGAAGTCCATTTTTCGGAATGTAGCATGGGGGCCATCGATTAACGGATATTCAGGTGATCTTCGAGAACGGGTGGAGACTTCGCTTCGAAAAGCAGCGCTTTGGGATGAGGTCAAGGATCGATTGGACACGTCAGCTATGGAGCTCTCGGGAGGCCAACAACAGCGTATCTGTATCGCGAGAGCCTTGGCCATGGAGCCGGAAGTCATTTTGATGGATGAGCCTTGCTCGGCTCTTGATCCGGTCTCGACTTCCCGGATTGAAGACTTGATGTTCGAACTGAAAGAGCGCTACACCATCGTGATTGTAACGCACAATATGCAGCAGGCAGCACGGGTTTCCGATTTCACCGCGTTCTTGGAAAATGGTAAACTGGTCGAGTTTGGAGAGACGGATCAAGTCTTTATGCGACCTAAACATAAACGTACGGAAGAATATGTGACCGGTCGATTTGGATAGGGAGAGACATGGCCCAACACTTACAGCGCGATGTTGAAACGCTTAAGAAAGCGCTCATGGATATCAGTGTGATGGTGGAGGATGCCATCAATAAGGCGATTCTTGCGCTGGTAGACAGGCGTACAGAACTCGCCCGGGATGTTATGCATGGGGATAACGAAATCGATCAGAAAGAAGTAATGATCGAGGAAGAGTGTCTGAAAATACTGGCGTTGCATCAACCCGTGGCAGCGGACCTGCGTTTTATAATTGTCGTTCTTAAAGTGAGCAATGATCTCGAGCGTATGGGAGATTTAGCGGTAAATATTACCGAACGAGCTGCGTATCTTTCCACTCATCCACCTCTTCAGGTTGAGCTTGATTTTCCTCTGATGGCCGAAAAGGTTCGTATGATGGTGCGAGAGAGCCTCACTTCTCTGATTAACCGGGATACTGAGCTTGCCAGGGAAGTGTTGGCAAAAGACGATGATATAGATGACCTTAATCGAGATATGTTTGTGTCGCTGCAGGATTTAATGCGCAGCGATACAAACACCGTAGAGCGGGCGGTCCATTCCCTGTCTGCTTCCAGGCACTTGGAACGCATTGCCGACCTGGCTACCAATATCGCTGAAGATGTTGTATTTATGGTTGAAGGGGAGCTAATCCGCCACCGTGTGGAAGACTATACATAAGCGAGGTCTGGTTTTGGACCATCTACCACAGCTGGATTCCATTTTGAAACCGGGCAGATGCGTCTATTCAAACAGGAGGGGATGCGAGCGCTCTCTCATGGCGTGATCCGCAACTCGAAATCAATAGTTCCGGTGTAGCTTGATGCCAGCTGGTTGTACACCAATCGGAATGGACTCGAGTTAATTTCTGGGGAGGGTATTTGTACCCCATTGCTAGCTATGGACTTGCAAGCTGGCTGACAGCTCGCTAGTTTCACTCTGAGCGCCTTTTAGTAGAGGGCATTACATTGGTTTGAACTTAGCCCAAGGGAAATAATTGGTACTGATTGTTTGCTGATTCGAGTACACCATGGCTTCGACTCATGAATTACCAGCACATCAACAAGGTACGGCACGGTTACTGATCGTGGCTCCTGTAATTGTGCTGAGTTTTTTTTATGCCAATGTTCTCGATTACTGTCTTCCATTGTACTTGAATGCCCGTGCATCATTGGCGTCATCGTCCGGTGAGACATTTTCTTCAGGCGTATGGGCCGATCTGATGACCTATCGAGTGACGCCCTGGGTGGTGGGACCACTTCTGGCTGGTCTGCTTGCACGATGGTACGGTGAGAAAAAAGTCTGGTGTGCCGCCTTAATCGGAAAATTATGTATTCCCTTGTCATTAGGCTTACATCCTCCTCAGTATCTCATTGGGATTTTGGCGTTCTGGCAAGGGTTAACCGGGGCGGTGATGTGGATAGCGGGTATCTCGCTGGTTCAGATGGTTCCGGACAAGTGGAAAGGAACCTCTAACGCGGTGATGTTCGCTTCACTGGGCCTGGGTAGTTTTTTTGGCCCTCTGTTCGGACGTCTTGTGTTATACCGCGAGGCAATATTAAATCGCGTGAGTGGTGGTGACTGGTCCGGCGGGTTACGGCTGGTGTTTAATTTTGATTCTGTTGATTTGCCTCCGAGGCTGGAAGATTTTTCGTTGATTTTCTGGATTCTTGCCGCGACAACGACCCTTTGCGGTATCGTGCTTGGGCTATGGGGGCAGCGTCCCGGCCGTTTTGAACGGGATGAACCAGCAACCTGGGAAAATGTGAAAAAGGATTTTCTCGTTTTATGCACAACACCGAAATTTGTCGCGTTAGTTACCGTGTTGTGTCTTTTCGGGGGGCCTGTTTTCGGGGCTTCGAACATATATCTTCCTTTTCGGGCTGAGGAGGTCGGGTTTATTACAGCCGGAGGGGGAGATGATGGTTGGATCTGGTTGCAACTGTTAAAGCCGTTCATGTGGATTTTAGGGGGCCTGGCAGTAGGGCAGCTTGCAGGTCGACGTGCATCGGGGCTGGCAGCGGTGCTGATGATGGGGAGCTTTTCATTGACGGCCATGGGGATTGGGGTCAGTCAGCTTGCGTGGCATTTGTTTGTGATGGTCGCAGTGTTCGAGTTCGCGAGGCAATTCATGCGCTGGTCACATGGAGGTTATATGACGGAGCATTTACCCGGAAACCTACGTGCTACCGCCATCGGATTAGCCATCACTTTTTCAGGTCTTGGGGAGACGATTTATGCGTGGTATACGAAGTTGAAATGGCCTGCCGATGCAGTTGATTTTCACTCCGGTCCGCCCATTATGCTTGCAGGTGTGTTGGGGATTCTTTCCGTCGTCGGGTTATATTTATATGACCGTATCCGTCCCATTCGCGAACCCTCCAGGGAGCAAGTGTCATGAGCCATGTTGTTATAACGGGTTCAAAAGGAGGCACTGGAATCTCTATTGAACGAGTTTTTCGTGAGGCTGGGTATTCTGTGCTTGGTATCGATCTGAAAAATCACGAAAACAGTGACCAGAATTACAGACAGGCTGACCTGCAAAATGGTGCCGAAGTGTATGATGTCCTTTCGGGAGCGGATGCCGTTGTTCATTTCGGAAGTTACCCTACGGATACGTGGACTTCCTGGGAGCGGGCCTATCTCAACCTTTCACTGGGCGGGTACCATATCCTGCAGGCATGCGCAACCCTGGGGATTCGTCGTCTTGTGATGGCCAGTAGCCCGGAAATTTATGGTGATTATTCCAAATTGTCATACTTACCTCTGGATGAGAGTACTCCAGCCAAGCCTGTGAGTATTTACGGGGCCGTGAAACAAAATCTTGAGACATTGGCGGAGCATTATGTACGCTGGCATGGGATGTCCATAGCGGCATTGCGGCCCCAGCGAATCGTATATGAGGGATCCTACGACTGGCGTTTTAGAAAGTATACCGAGAGTGATCAGGCAGCTGCAGATGCGCTTTGGGCCTATGTTGATGCGCGTGATGTAGCCACTGCCTGCCTGGCATGGGTTGAATCATCCCATACGGGTTGTGAAGTATTTAATATTGCTGCAGATGATGTATGTGTCGATACGCCAACCCGACAGCTTGTGGAAAAATACTATGGCTCGATTGGTGACGTTCGTTCCGGGATGGTGGACCGGGAGGCGTTGGTGGATTGTCAAAAAATTAAACAGATGCTGAATTGGGAACCAAGGCACAACTGGAAATCGATGGAACGTGAAAAGAGTTCGGCCTGAGATGTCATCTGGCAACGGTAATCGATTGGCGCATTGCTGGATGAATCTCACATTGTGAAAAGAGGTATACGGATGGCGGATGTCGATCGCTATAGTCTGCAGCAGATCGTTCATATAAAGGGAGTGGATCATCCTGAATCGATAGGGATTGGACCGGATGGTACGGCGTATACAACGGGAACCGGTTGTCAGGTTTATCGACTGGATCTTGATAACAATTCAGCAAAGCAGTTCTCTACAACAGAAGCCCGCTGTCTGGGTTCTGTAGTGGACGCGGACGATAACCTCTATGTAGCGCATACCGCGGGAAACGTATTGCGGATTTCACCTGATGGGGATGTGCGTGAATATGCAACAGGACCTAAAGGGACGGGTTTTGCCTGTGCCAATTATCCCGCATTTGATGCCCGAGGTAACATGTACCTGTCTGACAGCGGTGACTGGTCGGGTGAAATTAACGGGTATCTTTATCGGATACCACCGGGAGGTGGTGAAGCACAATTGTGGTATCGAGATCCTGTCAACACACCCAATGCAATCGCATTGGATGCAGATGATAACTATCTTTATTTTGTCGAGACGTTCGGATCCAGCATAGCGAGAGTAACCATCGAAGACGACGGCCGTGCCGGGAAGTTTGAACGCATCGTGCATATGCCACGTCATATTCCTGATGGAATTGCGTTTGATACAGAAGGCAGATTGTGGATAGCGTGCCATCGTCCGGATGCGATTTACGTGTTCGACTTGAATGCACGCAGATTATCATTGTTTGCAGAAGACTGGAAAGGGGAGCAGCTGCGAGGACCAACCGATGTCGCTTTCGGAGGACCGGGGCGTGATATCCTGCTGGCTGCGTCCCTTGATAATCTAGTTGTACACCGTTTTGACAATACCGGTGTAAAGGGGCTGGAACTCCATCATCCGCGCCTTTAGTCAGGGGGGGTATGAAGGTGAGCAGATCCAGGTGGTACTTACGGGATATATCTGTTTCGTAATGACATTCATGAGACGGTTCTGGCTGTCTGGAATTTTCCATTACCAATAAAGAGAGGGCACGACCTTTCAAGGGAGCTGAAGTGAGTCATGTACCGTTGCGTTTTGCCTTGTTCGGGCTAGGTGATTTTGGCCCTCAATTAGCCAAATACCTTTCAGAAGTCGGAGAACTGGTTGCTGTGAGTGACCCCGATTCCGAGGCTTGTGAACGTTTTTGCTCCCAATCATCAATTAAGGTAAGAACCTACAGCCATCATGACCCCCTTTTGTCATCCGAAGCCATTGATGCGGTTGCGATTACGAGTCCTAATTTCACACATCGTGAGATTGCGGTAGCGTCAGCCCGTGCGGGGAAGCATGTCTACTGTGAAAAGGCTATGGCTAACAATGTGAGTGAGTGCTGGGAGATGATCCATGCGTGTCGGGATGCAGGAGTCAAACTGATGGTCGGGCATAAGCGACGCTTACGTCCCCCCTGGGCCCGTATGATTCAGTTACGTGATCAATTGGGAGATCCTCGTGCTATAACCGCCTGTGCGTATCACGATGCACGTCCTTACAACCATCAGGGATGGTGGACTCGTGAAGCACATTGTGGCGGGATTCTTCCGGTAATAGGAGTACATATTGTTGACTGGA
>CAXEIY010000313.1:0-8016 GCA_963996245.1 uncultured Planctomycetia bacterium
CGGATCCCTTTGAATTTCCAGTAATTCGTAAATGCCACGTAACAGATGCTCACGGTCAATGGCACGATTCAATTGCCTTCGTCGTAATACACGTACCAGCACTCCTCGACGAGATCCCAGAATCATGCTGATCATAAAGAACACCGCCGATGTCAGAACAATCATCGCACCGGAAGGAAGTCGCGGAAAGATGGCGCTGAAGGAGGATCCCACCAGACAGCATATCGCCCCAAGGACAGACGAATACACGGCAAGACGTTGCATATTTTCGGTCCAGAAGCGGGCCGCAGCGGCAGGAATGACAAGCAGCGCTATCATTAGTATCAACCCAACGGCCTGAAGTCCGATGATTGTTACCACGACCACCAGCGCCATCAACAGCATGTCAAGCATCAGCACTGGATAGCCACGACTCCCGGCAAACGTTTCATCAAAACAGATGAGCTTCAATTCTTTAAAAAATGCCATCGAGATCAGCATGCACACAAAGCCGGTTCCGCCAATCAACCATGCATCGTAAGACCTCATAGAAGCGGTTTTTCCATAAACAAATCCTTCCAGGCCTGCTGCATGGCCTGTTTTCATCTGCTGTACAACACCTAAAATTCCGACGCCTATTCCGAAAAACACACTCAGAACAATTCCCAGTGCGGCATCTTCTTTAAGTCGAGTCATATTTCGAATACCCAGAATCGCGGCAACTCCCAAAACCCCAGTTACCGCAGCACCGGACAAAAGAACAGGTAATGACTTGCCATCCATTCCATAGTAGGTGGCAAAAATAAACGCCAGTCCAATCCCGGGAAGGGTTGCATGACTGAGTGCGTCCCCCATCAGTGCCCTTTTGCGCAGCAGGGCAAAGCTGCCAACCAGTCCACCCGCCATACCAAGAAGGGTCGTACCAAAAACGACTACACGCGTATTATAATCCTGCAACAAAAACACACGTTTCCATTGAGCCCATGTTGGCCACTCCACTCGACGGTCGGTAATCGAATGTTGGCGATCGCCCAAAGCGTCATGCTCCTGCCCCATCAGGGGCATGGATCCGAGCACACACCCCAGAACCAGAACCACCGCAGTCTGACAACGGTGAGATTGAGTCATCACAAATCCCCTGCCCTCACATCGCTTCGGTTGCTTCTTCCAGGAGCGTGAGACGGCCACCATAGGTTTTTCTGAGATTCTCTTCTGTAAAAACATGTGCCGTTGGCCCGGCAGCTATCACCCGCATGTTCAGAAGGATCACATAATCAAAATACTGAGAGACCGTCTGAAGGTCGTGATGAATGACTACCGCCGTTTTACCCGACTTTTTCATTTCACGCAGCAGTTCGACAATCGCCGTTTCCGTTGCTGCGTCCACCGCAGCGAATGGTTCATCCATAAGGTAAAGATCCGCATCCTGAACCAAGGCACGCGCCAGAAACGTCCTTTGCTGCTGTCCCCCGGAAAGCTGACTGATCTGCTGATGAGCTAAATCCCCAATCCCAACTCTCCTCAACGCATCCATCGCTATTTCCCGATGCTTACGACGTACTGGGAAACACCATCCGACCCTGCGGTACAACCCCATCGTCACGACATCAAGGGCATTTACTGGAAAATCCCAGTCGACACTTTCCCGTTGCGGCACATAACCTACACGGTGCTGATTTCGGCGATAACTCTCTCCGAAAACCTGAACACGACCAGAGGCAACCGGAATCAATCCCATCACCGCTTTCAGTAACGTGCTCTTTCCGGCACCATTGGGACCAACTACCCCTACGAGTTGCCCGCGGGGAATTTCAATTCCAATATCCCAGATCACGGGTTTTCGATGATAAGCAACGGTAAGATCGTACACCGAAAGAGGCGTGTCTTGCGGAGAATTGTTCTCGCATAGTGTGGATGAAGCAGTCATGGAACGGACCACCTGTCTACGTACTAACTGAGATGGGTTCACAGAAGCCTCTTTATTGATGATTATCGGATTCATTAAGTTTACCGTTCAAGCCATTCTTCGGTGCTTCACCACCCAGCGCACGGGATACTACCGTGATATTGTGATCGAGCATTCCCTCATAGGTGCCCTCATAAGTACCCGTTTCACCCATCGCATCAGAAAACAACTCACCACCGATCCCTATCACATGTCCCCTGGAAGCAGCGCCATCGACCAGTGCTTCGATATTTTTACGTGGCACACTGCTTTCAACAAACACCGCTTTGACACCTTGTTCAACAATCAGGTCAACCAGAGCGTTGATTCGCTGTAGTCCGGCTTCTGATTCTGTGGATATTCCCTGAACACCGAGAACTTCCAGACCATACGCACGGCCGAAATAGTTGAAAGCATCATGGGATGTAACCAGTATTCGACTACCTTGTGGAACCGAACCTATGGTTTTTTCTCCATAGGCATGCAATCGTTCCAGTTTGTCTCGATACGGACCGGCGTTGATTCGATATTGCTCTGCATGCTCCGGGTCAAATGTAGCTAATGCGGAAGTAACGGCATCCACACATTGAATCCATACCGCAACATCCATCCACACATGGGGATCATAATGTCCCTGAAATTCGGCTGGCTCGAGTAACGTATTGGGATCAATTTCCTCGGTAACAGCATAAACCGGTTTGTTTCGGGACACTTTGATCAACGTGTCTCCCATTTTCCCTTCCAACATCAATCCGGAATAGAAAACAATATCGCCACTCATGATCTTCTGCACATCGTCGCGGGTAGTTTTGTACAAATGCGGATCCACCCCGCTGCCCATCAACTGTTCTGTGGCCACGTACTCACCACCAACGTTGCGAACAATATCTGCCACCATTCCGACTGTCGCCACCGAACGAATGGGATACGACCCGGCATAGGTATTCACGGCATTCGAACCAACCTGAACATCACCACATCCCGTCAGTGTAATAACCAGACAAAGCGACACTACACAGAGATTGAAACCTTTCATTTTCCCCGCTCCATAACTCACTCAAACAGACATTCAGTAAAATGTAGCACATGCTACATTTTGCATATTGTAACAATAGCTACATTTTCGTCAATAGTGTATATTGTCAAGTAACCACAGGAACCGCACCAGGCATCACCGGAGTATGCGTTTTGAGCAAACAGTCTGTGCCTCACAGTCGTACACGTAACGACCACTCAACCGAAACGGCCGAAGATTATGTGGAAGCAATTGCAGACATCCTGGCTGATCAAGGGACTTGTCGGGTACGTGATCTTGCAACGTTCTTTGGAGTCAGTCATGTCACGGTGTCCCGGATCGTCAAAAGATTGCAACAACACGGCCTTTTACACACCAGACCCTACTATCCGATTGAACTGACCCTTAAGGGTCGACAACTGGCCAGCGCGTCCAAACACCGGCACCAGATTGTCTTTGATTTTCTGCTGTCTTTGGGTCTTGACGAACGAACTGCCGCCCTTGATTCAGAAGGTATCGAACACCATATCAGTCAAAAAACACTGAAAGTCATGCAGTCGTTCACCCATCATTCACCCGGTACCGGACCATCCTGATGGATGGTTTTCTCCCATTTATCGCCAGTAACGAAACCGTCTATCTGTATCCGTGTCTAGAGCCTCTCAAAGCCTCATTTCGTGTTTGCCACTGCAGACAACACGTAAACCGTTTGCTGTCCGTGGTAATTCAGTGATTGACTTTTCGGGGCTCCTTCACGTAGGATTCCCACACCGAACAACCACATACTCAAGATTTGTAACTCTAAGGGGCGGACCGATGAAATACCGGCAAGCGACTATTCTGACCTGCTGTTTCCTAATGGCCACAGCATCCCTGCAGGCAGAACAAAAACTGGAAAATGGTGTCTACGCCGAACTGACCACGAGCAAAGGCAAAATTCTTCTGACTCTTGAATTCGAGAAAACCCCCCTAACCGTCGCTAATTTTGTCGGACTGGCCGAAGGCACAAAGGATTCCAATAAACCCAAGGGCACGCCTTTTTACAATGGGCTAACCTTCCATCGCGTGATTGCTGACTTCATGATCCAAGGTGGTTGCCCACAAGGTAGCGGCCGCGGTGGACCAGGATACCGGTTTGCGGATGAGTTTCACCCCAAACTGAAACACAGCAGTGCCGGAATCCTCTCCATGGCCAATGCTGGTCCTGCCACCAACGGCAGTCAGTTTTTCATCACTCACAAAGCAACCCCCCATCTGGACAACAAGCACACGGTTTTTGGTCGGGTACTGGAAGGGCAAAAAGTAGTCAACGCCATCGCTCGGGGTGACAAACTCAACTCCGTCGAGATTATCCGGGTAGGAGACAAAGCTAAGAAATTTGTCATAGACCAGAAAACATTCGACAACATGGCCAAAGCCGCAAAGGAGCGACCTTTGAAGACTTTTCTCGCGAAACTGAAAAAAGACTATCCGGACAATGAACTGGTAACGACAGAAACCGGATTACAGTACCTGGTCATCAAAGACGGGGCCGGAGACAAAGCCGGTAAAGGAAAGAAAATCAAAGCACATTACACGGGCACTTTTCTTGACGGCCGCAAATTCGACAGTTCCGTTGACCGAGGCGAGCCTATTGAGTTCACCGTAGGTGTCGGGCAGGTCATCCCCGGATGGGATGAGGCACTTCCTGACATGGCTAAAGGGGAAAAGAGAATTTTAATCATCCCTCCCGATCTGGCCTACGGAAGTCAAGGGGCTGGCAACGTGATTCCACCCGACACCACGCTTGTGTTTGAAGTAGAAATGCTGGACTTCTGATACGGATCTATCAGACGGTTCAATCTTTCTCTTCGGCTGTCGGCATGGTGGGGTGTTGCGAACGCTCACCCTGGGGCGTTGTTCCTTTCCGTTAGTCTACCATCCACTTTGAGCTGCCCCTGTCTTCGTAGAAACACAAGCCGCTCCTACGGGTTGCCTCTGCCTCGTGACGGATTGGTGATCTTGCTCTGGCATGAATACAGGAGTAATATAGGAATGGTGTTGGTGTGAATGATCGAACCTTAATAGTATTTAGGAATTAGGGCCAGTGAAACAAGTCAACTACCCCGTACAACATCCCTCTTTTGCACGCCGCCACATGATTCAGGCAGGCTCCATTGGCCTTCTAGGCTTGGGCATGAATCATTTGACGCCGCTGCGTGCTATGGATAATCGTTCAGAGACCTCTTCCTCCGCCCCTCGATCGGTTATTTTCATCTTTCTTTCCGGAGGCCTTACGCAACACGACAGTTTTGATCCCAAACCGGATGCTCCCGATGGCATTCGTGGCGAATTCAATCCTATTGCCACACGCACACCGGGTATTCAGATTTGCGAACATCTTCCGTTGCTCGCGCAACGAAGTGACAAATGGGCCCTGCTTCGATCCCTTACAACGCCTTACAACGGACACTCGCAGGGACACATGGCTATTCTGTCCGGACGGACCCCAATGCCGCCAGGATTTCAGGGTAGCAAACCGATGCCCGGAAACTGGCCTTCGATCGCGTCGGTTGCTGGGGACACGGTAACGACGCGACATGATAACCTCCCACCGGCAGTCGTACTTCCTGAAAGACTGATCCACCGGTCAACACGAGTTATTCCCGGCCAGTTCGGCGGCCAAATGGGAAGTCATCGGGACCCTTGGTTTATCGAGGCATCTCCTTTTAATCCCACATCTTACGGCGCCTATCCCGACTATGAATTTCATTTTGTCCGTGGTAGAGAGCGTAACAAAGATCTTCTATTCCAGGCGCCGAACCTGAACCTTCCCGAGGGCCTGACCCCTCCCCGATTATACAATCGAGAACAACTGAGAAGCCTTATTGATGCACAGCGCAGAGATCTTGACCGGTTCGCCACAACCGAAAGT
Organism: uncultured Planctomycetia bacterium; assembly: GCA_963996245.1. Lineage (GTDB taxonomy): Bacteria > Planctomycetota > Planctomycetia > CAXEIY01 > CAXEIY01 > CAXEIY01. The sequence goes on from CAXEIY010000313.1 coordinate 5,854, forward strand.
TTTGATCGATCACGACAGGGTGCCATTGCTCTCCTGACGGATCCCGCCGTGATGCAAGCTTTCGATGTGACGCACGCCGACGCCCCCGTCCAGGATCGCTATGGGCGCAATGCTTTCGGCTGGTCACTACTCATGGCTCACCGGCTCGTCCAGGCTGGAGTAAGTCTCGTCCAGGTAAATCTCGGAAATAACGAAACCTGGGATACGCATGACAACGGATTTCCTTTGCTCAAAGACTGCCTGCTGCCTCCAACCGATCGCGCACTTTCGGCGCTGATCGATGACCTCGACCAAAGCGGCCGCCTTAATGATACCCTAATCGTCATGTGTGGTGAGATGGGACGCACACCAAAAATCAATACTAAATTGCCCGGTCGGGATCACTGGGGAGCTGTCCAGACTGTTTTCTTTGCAGGTGGCGGTGTACAAGGCGGCAACGTAGTTGGCAGTTCCGATGACATTGGCGGTTACCCCGCAACGAAAGCCCGGAAACCGGAAAATGTTGGCGCCACGATTTACAACCATCTGGGAATCCCCTCTACCGCCAGCTGGAAAGATGAATTGAATCGGCCCCACCAAATCTATCACGGTGAACCTATTTCAGAACTACTTTAAATCTCCGCACACCGTGGATGCGACTTCCTTACCGTCGGGGACTGTACCCGATTTAGGATCACTACCGTTGCGGCGCCGATTGATCACATTTCGGGATCCGCTACACTGGGGTGCCAACACTCGGTCTATCCCCGGCGATCCACCGGTACGTTGAAGCATGCCGGCGAGCCTCCTGGGGCATTGGCAGATGCTGTTGAGACGACAACTCAACAGGACACCTACCGGAGGTCTCTGGAACGAACAACAACCCTTTCTCGGAACCACCACAGCTTTCAGGCAGACCGGCCCTGGGAGGTTGCCAGTCCCTTTTCGCTTAACCTGCATAAGGACATTTAACAGGTGATCACAGAACAGGAACCATCATTCATTGATTCGCTGGTTACGATGCGCAAGAACGGATACGGGCTGGACCCTGCATTCTACCAGGCCCCCATCATCCACCGTACCGAAATGCAAAACATCTGGCGACGCGGGGGGTTATTTGCCGGGCATAGTTGCGAAGTGCCGGATCCCGATGATTATTTTACGTTCAATATTGACCAGAATTCCCTGGTCATCATACGAAATGACAATCACTGCATTCATGCAATGCCCATTTTCTGGAACCACTCCAGCTGTGATCATGCCGTCAGCACCCGACTGCTCCCGGCCGGCCCAGATCGAAAACAGATACGGGTAACCTGGCTGGTTGATAATCAGACCACCGAAGGTGTCGACTACAAACTCGAACACCTCATACCTTTCTGGCAGAAACCCTCTGAACAAGACTCGTCCATTTACGAAAGAGTGCAGCAAGACGTAATCTCCAGTCGATTCAAACCAGATCCGTATTCCACTTACAAAGAATACAACGTGGAGGTATTTGTACGATGGTACCTCAAAGCTCTGACCGCGACTGAACGGAGTTCCACGTGACTCATTCCGAAATAATTGTTATCGGTGGAGGAGCGGTGGGTTGCGCTACGGCCTACCAACTGGCCCTGGCCGGACATCCCAGTATACGAGTCATTGAAAAAGCACGGTCTCTTGCTTCTGAGACTACCGCACAGGCAGCGGGCCTGGTAGGACAGGTGCGTAACTCATTGGAGCGTACCCATCTGGCAATGTGGTCCGTCAACACCTTCACGACACTCGAACAGGATGAACACAGCCGACCCGGCTGGCGTCAGGTAGGTTCCTTACGAATTGCTCTCAACGAGGCCCGCGTAGAAGAATTCAAACGGATGAAACAAGTGGCCGATCTCGCTGGACTCGAAGTAACCTTTCTTGATTCCCGTTCGGCACAGACTAAATGGCCTCTAATGGATTTTTCTCAGATTCAGGCGGCGCTATGGTGTCCCACAGACGGCTATCTTCAACCGTCGGACCTCACCATGGCTTACGCGGCCCATGCACGGCGAATGGGTGTTACCTTTCAAACCGGGACCGCCGTCCAGGAAATCAAAGTTCGCCGTAGTAAGGTGACCGGAATTGAGACCGACCACGGACCTATCGCGTGCAATCTTGTTATCAACGCCGCCGGGGCACACGCCTACCATATTGCTCGTA
>CAXEIY010000314.1:0-7093 GCA_963996245.1 uncultured Planctomycetia bacterium
CTTGGTACAGTGAACGTCTTACTGCATCGAGGTCCTCCTAACAACCGTCTTTTTCAAAGTAATCCATTCTAGGAATAACCCGTATGAGCGTGGAACTTTCAAAGCAATTCAATCCAGCAGAAGCCCAGAAACGCTGGTACACCCATTGGGAATCCGAAGGGTATTTTCATAGTCAAAAAAATCCAGATCGTGATGCCTTCAGTGTGGTTATCCCTCCACCTAACGTAACCGGAGCGTTACACATGGGGCACGCTCTGAATGGTACACTCCAAGATATACTGGTCCGATTCAAGCGTATGCAAGGTTTTGAAACACTATGGATCCCCGGTACGGACCACGCAGGGATCGCTACCCAGGCTATGGTTGAAAAACGACTTCGCGAAGAAGAAAACAAGAATCGTCATGACCTTGGAAGGGACGCACTGGTCAATCGCATATGGCAATGGAAAGATCATTATGAATCACGGATTCTGAATCAACTCAAACAGATAGGCTGCAGCTGTGATTGGCAACGAACACGATTCACACTGGATGACGACTGTGCACGTGCGGTCCGCGAAACTTTTTTTTCTCTTTTTCGCGATGGCCTTATTTACCGAGGGAAACGACTTGTCAACTGGGACCCTCACCTGCAAACCGCGGTGGCAGATGATGAGGTAACACACGAAAAAATTGAAGGATCCTTGTGGACTTTCCGCTACCCGATCGCTGATTCCAAAAACCACATCCTCATCTCAACAACCCGGCCGGAAACGATGCTCGGAGATACCGCCGTTGCCGTTCATCCCGAAGACGAACGTTATAAACACCTGATAGGAAGCCATGTCATACTCCCGCTGCAGAACCGGAGCATACCCGTAATTGCTGATCCAATTCTTGTGAAACGTGAATTTGGAACCGGTGCTGTCAAAGTGACTCCTGCCCATGACCCCAACGATTATCAATGCGGTCAACGACATCACCTGCCCATGATCAACATCCTCAATACCGACGGGAGCATTAACGAACAGGGTGGCCCCTATCAGGGACTGGATCGCTATGAAGCTCGAAAGCAGATTATTGAGGATCTTAAAGAACTGGACTGCGTTGAAAAAATCGAGCCCTATGAAACAGAAGTCGGCCATAGTGATCGATCCAAAACACCGATCGAACCGTACCTTTCTGATGAATGGTTTGTTCGAATGTCCGATCTCGCTCAATCCGCAATGGATGCCGTCACTAATGGGACTGTAGAGCTTTTTCCTGAACGCTATGCAAAAACCTATCTCGACTGGCTTAGCGAAAAACGGGACTGGTGTATCAGTCGCCACCTTTGGTGGGGACATCGCATTCCTATCTGGTATTGCAGCACCTGCACAGAAAGTGACCTGAAGAAAATCTTCAAGGATTCATCCCGTGTCACCTGGAACTACGACGAGAACAAAAAGCAATGGCTCATTTCATCACTTGACGACTTGTCTCCAGATGCACTTGGACCTGACCACAAACTGGACCGCGACCCGGATGTCCTCGACACATGGTTCAGTTCCGCACTATGGCCTCATTCCACACTGGGATGGCCCGACAACACCGATGATCTGGACTATTATTACCCTACCAATGTTCTGGTCACCAGTCGGGACATTATCACTCTTTGGGTTGCCAGGATGGTAATCACTGGTTTGTATAACTGTAAGCAAATCCCCTTTCACCAGGTCTATATCCACCCCAAGATTCTCGATGGTCAGGGACGTACCATGTCGAAAACACGGGGCAATGGAGTCGACCCATTAAACATCATCCAGAAATACGGTCCCGATGCATTACGATTCAGTCTGGCTCATCTAACAACAGAGCAACAGGATGTCCGATTACCCGTTTCCTATGAATGCCCACACTGTGGCAGTCTGCTACCCCAGCAATCCGAACACCAGGAACTTCGTGTCATCAATGGCCGTAAACCTTATTTAAACTGTTCCAAGTGCAAGGAGGACTACCAGCCTTCCAGTCCCAACTTTGATCCTGATCCTGATATGCCGATAGGCATTCTGGTCAGTGAACGTTTCGAACTCGGCCGAAACTTTGCAAATAAATTATGGAACGCATCACGTTTTTTGTTAATGAATCTTGAAAACTATACACCTGAACCGTTCCTCGTTTCGGAACTCCCACTGGAAGACCGCTGGATTTTAAGTCGATTGACAGAATGTTGCCATCAGGTAACCGAACAACTCGACCAATACCGATTTAGTGAGGCAACGCGAACCCTTTACGACTTCACCTGGAATGAATTCTGTGACTGGTATCTGGAAATCATCAAGCCAAGACTGCAACAGGATGACCAATCGCTTGCACAAAACGTGTTAGCCGGGTCACTGGATGTATTGCTACGTCTGCTCCATCCGTTCATCCCCTACGTCACGGAAGAAATCTGGAACCGCCTCAACCAAGTTGCCAAACAACGAGGTCTGGAAAGCCCCTTTGATCACTCGGAAGCAATCATTATTGCTTCCTGGCCCCAAATGCCGGCAGAGTGGCGTGACCAGCAAGCGGAAACAGACCTTTTCCGAATTCAGGAAATGGTAACCAACATCCGGAATATTCGGGCTCGGTTTCAAGTTCCCCAGCAAACCAAAGTATCGCTGCACCTACGGTGTTCTCAGGCCGACATCCCTCATTTAATCCAATCCTCCGGCCATCTCGAAAAACTGGCACGAGCCACACTCAATCGTGATCACATAGGACCAGAGGTGACGCGCCCCACGGCAACAGCCAGCTTCACGTTGCCAGGTATGGAAGGTCATGTGCCACTCTCCGGGCTTATTGACCTTGAGGCAGAACGAAAACGACAGGAAGAGCAAAAAACGAAAATCGACGCGAGAATCCAGGGGGCAAACAAAAAACTGTCTAATCCGAACTATACGAACAAAGCTCCTCAATCAGTCGTACAGCAAACGAGAGATCGTCTGGCCGACGATGAAAAGCAGCGTGACATTATCATCACTCTACTCGAGCAGCTCAGCAGCAACTGATCCTGATCACACCAGACGGCAACTTACGTTCAACATAACTGCCACCAGGCCCTCTTTGTGTTTCTGGACGCAGCTCAGCGGTCAATATCTTCACGAAGAAAGTTGTTTTCCATAACTTCCAGAGCCTCCATATGTTGCTTCGCAGTATCAAAATCTGGATCTCTGCGCAACGCTTCCGTAAAGCTTTCTTTTGCATTTTCGACCTGCCCTAGTTCGACATAAACCTGGCCCAGATTGTCATGTACTTCGGGAAGTTTCGGGTCAATCCTTAAGGCCTCTCGGAAATGCCGGACCGCTTCCGATAGATTGCCCTGAGAATGATAGGCCATTCCCATATTGTTATGGGCTGGCGCAAGTTGATCATCCAGATCAATGGCAGACTGAAAATGTGTCATGGCTTCCGAAATCTGCCCTTGTTGATAAAGAGCCATACCCCAAGCGTTATGTGCCCTGGAATCATCAGGACTACGCTCCACAAGTTCTGATAGCCACGTTTTAGCGTCATCGATGTATCCACGTTTGCGGAAAACTTCTGCAAACTGTCTTAATTCGATTTGAGGAGGATCCGAAAACCAGCTCCCGAGATATGGCATCCCCTGAATATATCGTTTAGACATCGGCATCTGCAGCAAATCCAGATCTTCTATTAGCTGATCCATCTCGATCGGACCTTTGTATACGATGGACACCCGGCCCTCGGAATCTATAAGAAGGCTGGTTGGAAGTGACAACGGTAATCGTTTACCTGTTACAGCACTCAGAATTAAATCCACCTTGTCCAGCAATGCCGTACTGGCCACCCCCGAATCCCACTTCAGCGCGATCCGCTGGATGAGTTTTCTAGCATCTTCCGGAGTGCTGATATTATTACTCGGCCCAAACCCATCTACACTGAGTGCTACCACTTTCAGTCCCGCATTGCGTATTCGAGTTTCATGCTGTTTGAAATCAGCCAGCTCTTTTAAGCACGGCTGACACCAGCTTGCCCACAGGTTGATTAGCAGTGGCTCGGTCTCATCATATAACACCTTCTCTAAACCATCAAATTCGTGATAGCGTAGAACGGGAGCTGGAAGAGGAGAGGCGAGTACGATGCGCACTGCATCGGTTTTTTCAGACGGGGCAGGATATCCGGGTTTCAGAACATTTTCCATTTCTGGTCGTTGCTGAATTTCCGCTTCCGGCACCCCCTGAACCAGTACGTAACGATGATCAACGGCAACAGTGGAGTATTCCTGCACCCCACCTCCTGGCCAGCGAACCACGATACTAACCGGCTTCTCGCAATCCCCAAGACCGAAATGAAGCCATTTACTCGATTGCCCAAGAAAGCCCTCGCCCGCACGCAGAGTTTTAACGAACGGCTGTGTCCTGGATTCGTTCTCATACACTTCAACACGGGCGCCAATAGCATCTCTATTACAGGTGCGTCCCTTGAGTTGGACCGCAATGAAGTGATGATTGGTTGTCACCTGATTACGCATAAACCTCAACCGGGGAGCCGTACGATTTGAAAACCACAGGTCCAATCTTCCGTCCCAATCCCAGTCAGCAATTGCGATGGCACGACCGTCATCCATAAAATCCAAACCACTGACCGACGATACATCAGCAAACTGCCTTGACCTCGTGTTCAAAAAACAGCAATTTCGTTCAAATCCACTCCAAGAACGGCCTTCGGCTAACAGACTGTTGATTGCCTTCCAGCCCTGCAGGTACCGACTGCTGGGATTACTACTGGTCTCTGGTGACTGCGACACGACCTGTCGCCAATAAAAACTTCACAGGTCTCCTGAGTCTTCGCCCGTTATAAAACCATTGGCGACCACAATATCTTCCCACCCATCGTTATTCATATCCATCAGCATCGAGCCCCAGGCCCAACGCCCCATGGTGACAGAGGATTCGACACTGACATCACGAAATGTGCCATCCTGTGCATTTTCAAAAAGGGAATTGCCTCGGGCCAGACGTTGTAATTGATTACGGGTTGTATTTTCAGCTTGAGGATGAAATTTTCGTTGATAGGCAATGCGATTACCGGCAGCGGAAAACATGTTGCTTACGTAAACGTCCATCCATCCATCATTGTTAAAATCTGCCCAGGAAACAGACATTCCCGCGGCAATATCTTCTACACCTGCTTGAGAAGCCACGTCGACAAAACGTCCCGCGTCATTGCGGTAGAGATTATTACGACCGTAATCATTGGCCACATAAAGATCCTGATCTCCATCGTTGTCATAATCTTCCCAAGAGGCCGCCAAACTAAAGCGGCGATTGTTCTGTTCCAGTCCGACCTCTTCTGTAACATCCAGGAACTGCCAATTCTGATTATTCTCTAGAAGGATGTTCTTCCCGCCGTTGTTCGCGTCATGATATGGTGTGGGAGGAGCGGAATCCCCGGTAATACGATGCGTCGAACATACGTAAATATCTAGATCGCCATCGTTGTCATAGTCTGCAGCCGATAAAACCGGATCGTGGATCGATTCCAGGACCTGACGAACACGAAAACGGGCCTTTCCGTCATTTTCCGCCAAGACCACTCCCTGTAACGTTGCAACCACGAGATCTTCGTCACCATCGTTGTCCAAATCAAGAACCAATGCACTGAAAGAAGACTCCAACCAATCCACACCGGCATCGCTGCCCATCTCATTAGCCGCACCGTCTTCTCCCTGGATAAACAGCAGGTTAGGCAGCCCTCCTGGCTGACACACATAGAGATCATCCAGACCGTCTCCATTCACATCACCAAGCGCGATTCCGTGGTGCCCCTCAGTCCCAATACCCAGGACAGATTGAAGGCGTTTACCCCATTCGTTAATTCCGACCAGTAACTGTTTCTGGTAACTTACGTTATTTCCAAGGATGAACGGCGTACATTCGAGAAACATCCGTTTTGTTTGCTCATCTTTCTGGAGCCAAATCTCTTCATACTCCTCAACCCAAATCTCTTTCAATAGCGGCGCAGCTTCCCTGGATACCTGTTCCCAGAGACAGCTCCACGTTGCATTTTTCTGCACAACCTTGTTGTCAGTGTCGTGAAGAATGTGGAATTTAACGGATGTAAGAAATCCCGCTGACGTCGTTTTAACCCGGAATATTTTCAACTCCACATGTTCTCTCCCAAGGGCACCTCGCAGATCAGACAAGGCTTTTTCGAATGCTTGTCGCCCTTGGACATGGGTCTTACGGTCATTATCTCGAGAACGAGATCGACGAACCTGTATATGAGAGTCCTCCATGACGATATCGCAGTTTTCCGGCCTCAACTGACCACCTGAAAAATCATCGGAAACCAGTCCTGCAAGGCGGAGCGATTCCTCTGAAAGAAGTTGCTCGCTCAAGTGCTTTAGTTGAGCTTGTGCAGCGTCACTAAAAACCTCTGTGGACCAGCCATCCTGACGTGGATCCAGTCCAGCTATCGAACGTTGTTTAACTGGAATTTCAGCTACAGGTTCCTCTGGAACAGGATTTTGCTGACGTCCAGAATCCTCTTCCATACGGAATTGCGTCGCAACCAGGACAATAGCAACCAGGCCCAATAGCCCTGCGGCCTTCCACACAAGATGCGTTTGGTGTACTCTTCCCAAATTATTGTCTGATTCTTTCCCCACTTCACCGTCCACTCTAAACCGAACTTCTGAAACCAACAGCGGACTACACCCGATACGCATTCAGCGTGCAATCGGACAATCTCAAGCGTTACAAAATCATCACTCCCTTTATGACATCGTCTACCAGACCGTCGTTCTTTGCAAGTAGGCATCAACCAAAGTTCAATCCTGAAGGAATGAAAGCATGTCTTTTGCCGCCGCAATCAATCAATTCCCCTTGCCCTAGTTTCACGCATTGTGTATCTGTATCCGACCGTTGGACGGACAGTTCGTCCTCATTTCCAGATTCCAACGTCTGTAAGCATACCTTTTGCAAAAGATTGGTCGATGGATCCGCATCCCCAAATAATTCCTCCCACTCTGTTCAGGAGTATAGATCTGCGTGGCTAATCCACTCTTTTCTAGCAATAGGCACGGCACCTCAAAGTCGTGTTTAAAAATTGTGGCTTTTTTGATCCC
>CAXEIY010000315.1:0-16340 GCA_963996245.1 uncultured Planctomycetia bacterium
CATGAACACAGGATTTACGGTTCTCCTTACACAAGCCTGTTTATCGAGTTCTGAGCCACCTGCCGTGGCTTGTGAAGGTACTTTTCCCCATCATCTGCAGGGCATATGTGTAGACCAACAAGCCCTTTACTGGAGTTTCACAACACGACTGGTCAAAACGGATCGTAGTGGAAAACTACTAAAACAAATCCCCGTGGCCAACCATCATGGCGACCTTTGTTATTATGATGGCAGGTTATTCGTAGCCGTTAATCTAGGCCGATTTAATGACCCCCGGGGCAATGCCGATTCCTGGGTTTATGTTTATCGTGCTCAGGATCTCGTTTTAATCAAACGACACCCCACCCAGGAAGTGTTTCACGGTGCTGGTGGTATTGGATTCTACAACGACCACTTCTACGTGGTAGGCGGTCTGCCGGATGACATTGATGAGAACTACGTCTATCAATACACCCGTAATTTTGAGTTCCGACGGAAACACACTATCAAAAGCGGACACACGAATCTGGGCATCCAGACCGCTACGTTCTCCCACAATCGCTGGTGGTTCGGCTGTTATGGTAATCCCCAGATTCTCCTGGTCACCGATCCAGAGTTTAAACACGTCGAAAGATACCTGTTTAACTGCTCACTGGGTATCACCGGTCAACCAGATGGTCCGATGCTTGCTGCTTCCGGGATCTGCAACGACTCGGTGGGATGCACGGGAAAAGCACGTCCGGTCACTAAGGATCCGAAAACGGGACTACGATATTTAACAGAAACACATGATCGGGCGCGGTAAACCTGTCAGTGTCTGCGGTATCTGCAATCATTTAAGGTGCCACCGCTTACTCAACATTCCTCTGTTTCAGTGCTTTAGGTGACGTCAAGCCTCTTCGCACATCAATCACTTACATATTTCGAACCATGAAGGACCTTATTTTATCAAGCAGTGTGCCAAACCCTTTAAAAACAACTGCTTCCGCTTTCTCACAAAATGGCCCGGCAATCGTATAATGGCATATCAAAATACAAAAGGTCATGAGAACAACCCACTGGAAATTTCCCAGACGGCATGGATTCCCGTTACCCAGTGAAGTCCTTATCGAAATGTACTCTCTACCTAGCTGATTGAAAGTAAAGCATGCCTGGATTTGAACCCGATATTTACCATTATTTTGAAAAAACGTCTCCCTTTATTAACATCTGGATCGGAGCTTTTTTTGCCTTCACACTGATACGTCTGACATTATTGCTGGCGACCCAAAAACGTGTAAAACTATACAACACGCTGATCAGTGAATCTACCGGCATTATTCTGGTTCTGAATCACATGGTTTGTTTTGTCATGGCCATTATGGCCCAAGACGTCTTCTCCTGTTTGCTTTTTGCGTGGTGGGGCCCCGGATTTATTGCCACCGCGATTGTTGTCGTTCTGGAAAAACGTAAGCTGATTAAAATCAACTGGGCCAAGTATGGCCTGATAACATCGATTGCCTGTAAGTTGTGCTACGTGCTTTTTATCGCTATTTACGCGTGGATGGGATGCTATAGCATCATTTTTTCATTCAGTCTCTGGATTGTGAATGACCAGATTAACTTGGCATGGTTCTGTGATAATGCTGACCGGACTCGGCGGACACTGGAAGATTACTGGATCCTTCGCGTGCTGTATGTTGGAGGTTTATTTGTTCCGTTGTTCCTGACCGTCCCCTATGGACGTTACTTTAGCATTCTGGGTGTAAGCGTATTTTTAGTCTGGGCTATTTCTCTTATCAGGCTTGCACGCAATGGCACCCTACGTGTTCGGCCTCCAGGAAACTCAAACTTTTTACGGGAAATTGTGTATCTATCCACTGACTCGGGAACCGACTGATGCGACACCTCTTTGGATACAGCCTCTTACTGTTTTTATTACGTGACTCCATCTCCGTTCACAACATTTCTTTCCATAACGACTACCCTATCAAGCCCTGATTTCAACTGAGCAATCAAATGAATGACACGCTCCATAACCCAGCCCCATGGATCCTGGAAGCCGAACGGTTACCACTGGCCTTTGCCCAGGTTCGAGAAGACCCTTTGATCGACTTATGGATCGTAAAACAGCTTGTGACCAAAGCGCACGTATTGATGATCGCATCCGGAGGTTGTACCGCTTGCCTGTTGGCTACGGCACCCAACATCACACAACTGGACCTGGTCGATCCTAACCCTGCTCAGCTCGCACTCACCCGACTTAAAATACGCCTTCTGCAGACTGAGGATCCAGAAAGACGTCTTGGCCTGCTCGGACACACATCCATGGCTACTCATGACAGACAAGCTCAGTTGAGCACCCATCTGACAAATCTGCAGTTATCTCCCGACGTATTGGGACCACCAGAATACGTAGCGCAAGTCGGTCCTGATTACGCCGGACGATATGAACGTGTTTTTGCGAGACTACAGAAAGAACTCACTCCCTACTCAGAAGATCTGAATGCTCTACTGAATCTCACTGAATTATCGGAACAACAGAAACGGATCGCGCCGTCAACGGAACTGGGTGACCAGTTAGACCGGATATTTGATTCCGTTATGGCGTTACCCAATCTGGTGCGTCTGTTTGGACAGGAAGCAACCCGAAACCCCGTTCAAATATTCTCACGTCATTTCGCCAATCGCGTACGTCACGTTCTGGCCACGATTCCAGCAAAGTACAATCCGTATTTATGGCAAATGCTATTGGGACGTTATCCCCAGAACCACACGACACCCTGGCTGCATCAACCCCTCACAGAAGAAATTTCTGCCGTAACATGCACGGGCCAGTTCATGACGGAAGCCTTGGATTCAGTATCGTCACAATACGACTTTATCCACCTTTCCAATATTCTGGATTGGCTCTCTCCGGAACAGGCACAAGGAACACTCGACAAAACCTGGCATGCACTAAAACCCGGTGGCTGGACCCTCATTCGACAACTCAATTCCGATTTAGATATTAGGGCTTTGAACACCGGTTTTCAGTGGGACTCTGCACAGTCACATGATCTGCACGTGGGTGACCGCAGCTTCTTCTACAGATCATTGCATTTGGGAAGAAAATCATGATCATCCATCAACTTCAATCCAAGCCACCGCCCGAGTTATCTCGGGCTCTTGAGAAATTCGAAAAACCGTTTCGTTATCCACTTGGATCGGAACAGTTTTTTCATATCACACATGGCAGGGATTATCCAAGATTTTTCCGCGCTATGGGAGAAGCGAACTGTTTTGTTGCAGAACGAGACGGCCACATCATGGGAGTCTTAAGCGCGTCTTTACGCCACCTTACATTACCCAGTGGCAACACGCTCCCGGTGGTTTACTTCGGCGATCTGAAGGTTGATCAGCAAGCACGAGGCGGAAGGACCCTCCACCGTCTGATCGAATCGGTAAAGAAATGGATAAAGTCTCGTGCAAGCTGTGCTTATTCCGTTGTGATGGACGGAACCGCCGCCATCCCCCCTCGTTACACCGGACGATTGGGAATCCCATTTTTCCGGGAAATGGGAAAACTTTCTATTCTTCAACTGGCGGCCGATTCAACACATGAGCCTTCCGACTCCTCCTGGATAAGCTCCGCCGAAAAAGTTCAGTCCTGCTATCTGAAACTGACCAGAGGCAGATACGCCTGTATCGATGGGAATCCTGAAGAACGATCCGAAATACAACCGGTCTGGATTATGGATCCAGACGGCCGGGCCTGTGGACGCCTGGAAGATACTCGACGTGCCAAACGACTTATTACCGATGAGGGTACGGAAATTCGCAGCGCTCACTTATCCTGTTTTGCTTACCAGCACAGAATGATTGGAGCCCAGCTACTGCAAGTTGCATTACGAGTAGCCGCTTCAAGAAATTTCCCTGACATGTTTGTCGCCATACCTCATTCAGAAGCGTCTTCTTTATGTGACGCCCTAGATGGCCTTGATCCGGTGATTGCACCGGCTACCGTATTTGGTACAGGCCTTCAATCCGGACCCCTCTGGAATATCAATACCGCGGAGATCTGAATCATGAACCAACCCAGTACCGCACCACGTGTTTCCGCGTGTGCTCGGAGTATTATCCAACAGGTGAATATTCTGAAAAATCCATACCTTGAGGCGCTCAAAGATGGCTCTATGACACGTCCGTGTTTCAATAAAACTCAGGAGCAGTTCTTTTTTGCCGTGACATTTTTCCCTCGTCCGATGGCCGTACTGGTAGGTCGAATACCCGATCCCAAACACCGGCTTGATATTCTGCATAATCTCGTAGAAGAACACGGCGAGTTCGACGAGCAGGCGTTCCACCACACGACCTTTCAGACATTTCTTCGTTCGATTGGCAGTGATCCTGACAAACTGGACACTCTCTCCGTCTGGCCAGAATTGCGCGCTTTCAACAGTGTACTCACGGCCTCTTGCACTATGGACGAACTGGAAGTCGGTGTCGCTTCTATGGGGATCATTGAATTTGCCTTTGCGTCCATATCGGACATAATTGGCAAAGCAGTTGTAGAAAACGGATGGGTTGCCATCGACGACCTGGTTCACTACAAGCTTCATTCGGAGATTGACGAACGACACGCCGAAGAGTTTTTTGCAGTCATTGAAGCGTCCTGGGATGATCCCGCTCGCCGCTATTTCATCAAACAAGGACTCCAGTTGGGCGCCTATATCCTCGATCGTCTCTATCGGGATCTCTACATAGCGGGGCAATCGCACGATTTGTAAAACTCTCTGAGCACCGGAAACGGACTTCCCAAGATCTTTTTGCCCCTGCGATCATCGTACTCATTTCTGACGCGGAGCGTTGATCGTAGCGCCGCCCTGTTTGTGCTCGGCGGCAATGACCTTTCCCTCTTTATCACGATGAAACATGACACGGGCGTTGACAATTTTCCAGAAGAATTCGTCCATCGCCGCGGGGAAAATCTCGTGTCGCTGCTGCGCGCCCAATTGAGCCCATAACTGGTTACCATCACGAGTTATCACCATCACAGCAGAACCATAATCGTACTCTCCAACGTAATCATCATAATGAATACCAACCAGACTTTCGTCTACAACACGAGAGGGGGGTGGCTGCAGTTGAGCACCCAGGTAAATCTCAGCAAGTTTCATACTGATCTGTTCAGGAATATAACCGATCGAAGCATTACAAAGAACCACTACACTGAGCTTCTGTTTTGGAAAATAGTGACAATAGCTAACAAATCCCAAAAGCCCTCCACTGTGTGCCACCTGCGGCTGACCACGTTCTGAGTGAACCATCCAGCCATAACCATAAGGAACCTGTGGCTCGCCTTCAGGAAGCTGCACGGGAGTTAAGGCCAAATCCAGACTTTCGGGCCGGAGAACCTTACCTCCAAAGACACTCTCATTCCATCGATTCAGGTCACCGGTGGTGGAATACAGGACACCTGCTCCACCTGTCCAGCTCATATGCCATCTGGCTGACCGATAGTAACCCTGCAACCCACCAGCGTGCCCCATCGCCTCGCTCTCTGTTGTTTCAGAATCATGACGATACACACCCGTCCGCTGCATACCAAGGGGACCAAAAAACTGATCCAACAGGTAGACTCCGTATGCTTTGCCAGACACTTTTTCAACAATTGCCCCCAACAGAAAATAGCCGGAATTACTGTAGCTCCATTTTACTCCGGGACTGAAGTCATATGGCATTTCCCTGATTGCAGCAATCAGTACTTCCGGATCAACTGCCTCAAGTACATCGTTGGGAAAGGTAGGAGAAGAAGTGAAATTGTGAATTCCTGAAGTATGCGTAAGTAAATGATGTAGCGTGACCTCATCACCGCGAGGCCAACCCGGAAAATATTTTCCCAGAGGGTCCTGCACACTCAATTTGCCCTGTTCCTGCAATTTGAGAATCGCTGCAGAAGTGAACTGTTTAGTAATAGATCCGATAAGAAAGGTCGTATCGAGGGAATTCAAACGACCGCTTTCCATATCGGCCACACCGTATGCCTGTTGGTACAACACCTGTTGATCACGCGACACCAACACGCTGAATCCCGGATGTTTTTCAGTCTTCAACAAACCCTTGAGATAAGATTCGACACGCTCAGTTTCCGTAGCCGGAACTTCTATTGCCAAAGTACTGACAATTAGAAATGTCGTAATGAATCCCGCTTGCAAAGTCCGTCCATTCACACTCATATCAACAATGCTCTCTCCGGTTACAATCGTATGTACGGAATATACTTTGGTGTTATCCTCAGTTACCTTACAACAGATAAGTCATTGTACACAGGTCACCCGGATCGAACGCATATCGCTACTGAAACACCTCCGGTACCACGTTTGCCTATTAACCACGGTGATCACGTCTGCAAGAAAGCACTCTGTATCCGCAGCGTACCGTTCGTCTTTCTGACACCCCATGAGCTTTTCTAAAGGGTAACAGACTTCACTATTCGTCATTCAGGTCACGCCAGTAACGACGACATTCCAGAGGCCAATCGGTACAAATACCATCAAGTCCGCTGCCCCTTGCCTGATCCCAGATATCGGTTCGCTTTTGACCGATATGGAGACTCAGCCAGACCTGCTTACCACGGCTATGCGCACGATTCACTTCCTCTCGACTAGGAACAAAACCAACCCAGAGACAGTCAGAATAAGGACTCTCCAGTGCCTTTAAAAACTGCTGTGAATCATAAATCTTTACAATTGCAGTGCGCATTCTGGCATTAGCCTGTTTGAATCGCTGACTGGATTCGGTCGACTGACCAAAGGCAAACAATTGATCGAATAAATCATACTTCTCAATCAGTCTGACAATCTTCGCTTCCATTCCGGTGGACACTATTTTCATATTCATTGCAATTGGAGTCGGCTCTCGCCTGGACGGGTCCATCAATTCAAACACTTCTTTCAGCAAAGGAACTTTCAACCCCGCATAAACCGGATCATACCAACTGCCTGCATCCAGTTGCCGCACTTCAGAAAGTGTCATCTCTGAAATGGTTCCCTGACCATCTGTTGTGCGATCTACTGTTTCGTCATGTATGACAACCAGATGGCCGTCGCTGGTCTGATAGACATCCAGTTCAATTGCCAGCCCCAGTTCGATAGCTGCGGCAAAGGCCGGCAACGTGTTCTCGGGGGCATGACGCACCAGACCCCGGTGAGCGAGTAAAACAGGTCTTTGATGGCTCTTTTTTTGACCGGAAACCGGAACAGGCATCAACACAAAGCTCATTGTAACCAAGACCACAAGTAATCCTGCTACCCGCATCCTAATTCCTCGATCATTCCGCATATCCTTCACCTTTCTACACACGGTGCATTACGGATGATCCGAACTTGGGCAACCTCCCGACTCACCTGCGCCCAACATGGAGCACTGACCTGCGGCAAACATCCGTTTCGGGATTTCAAATCTAACCGATCAAACCAGGAACCGGTAACATTACCCTGCAACATCAATCTCACGTGGCCATTGTTGATATGCTTCCCAATATGTTTTCTTCAAAGCAATTTCGTCCTCTTGTGCAGACGGTTGAATCCGGCCGTTAACATCAATGGCGCGGGACACCACCCTATGTTTACCGGGTTTCAATGCGCCCAATTCCATCGAGAAGAAAACCCATGAAAAGGGAGCTCGAGGGGCTTCATCCAACTTGGCATCCTGCCACTCTCCTCCATCGACCTGAATCTGCACTTTGGATATTCCTGTACCGTCATCCCATGCTGCGCCATACGACTTCAGAACAGCGTCCTTGTTTCTGCTACGTGTCGTGATACGGGCTACAATGGATTTCAAGTTCATTCGCGCTACGGAAGTTTCTACAAACTCGACTTCTCCTCCATTGCGATGACCTCTGACGGTGACATAGTCCCGTCCCATGAAACGCCCCATGTATCGACTGTCGCGAATCTCGATTCGTTTAAGCCATTTGATATTGGCAATGCCGTACCATCCTGGAACTATTAAGCGTAAGGGAGCACCGTTTCGTTTTTCCAGCGGTTTTCCATTACGTTCATAAGCTAATAGAAGATTCAGATTCATCGCATCGTCAAGTGACATGCTGCGCCCAAAAGGAACCGGCACGCTTAACTCTCGATCCGTTCCTTCACGCAGTGTTTCCACATTGTTATCAAATCCGAAAAACACGACTTCACGCGCATCCGCTTGCAATCCGCACTCCTTCAAAATCGGTGCCAGCGGAGTACCACGCCAGTTCCCATTATAAACGGCATTCATGAATCCTTTTGAAGCACCGTTTCCGGAACATTCCAGTGTCATCAACTGTTCTTTAACAGGTAGAGATTTCAATTGATCCAGTGAAAATGTTCTGGGATGGTCGATTCGACCTGCTAGCTCCAGCTGAAACGCAGCATGATCCACATCCGGTGTTCCGTAGTGCTGAACACTGAAAACCTGATCTTGGGGAGTTATCCACGAGTCCAGGGTTTCCCAGTCAAGTCGATTTGGCGGCGTTCTCGGCATATCCAGAAAAGGCACCAGCTCTTCATCCTGATTTTGGCCTGGAAATACAAACTCCGGAATCGACAGACAGGCCAATGCCGCAGCAACACCGCCTGTCGCTGTCTTAATCGCTTCACGTCGTGTCTTTGAACTTTCAACCACTGAAATCTCCTTATCATGGATGATGGGACCTGCCGCGTTTTACACCACCAAGGGCTCGATTACTCCCGCGGACGTTTCTCTGTCCGATTGTCAGGTGATACAACAATATCAACAGAAGTTATCCTCTCAGGCCGCACTCTGATTTTCCGACTCCAGCTTAGTTTACCCGCCGGGTGGACCATTTCCAGCATGTATTCACCCGGTGGAATTTTATCCAGTGAAAAATGGCCATTTGCCTTGGTTACCTGGTAATAAGGATGATTGAATACAAAAATCCAGGATCGCATTGCACTATGGTAAACACATCCGATGCGGTACGGCCGACGTATCCCACCGGCATACATAAACCTCTCTGTGTGTTCTCCGCCCGAAGGAATACTGATATTGAATGTGTGCCGCAAATGACGGGAATGCACATTATGAATTCCTTTGTCATTATTAAGAAACTTCACACGGTCGCCCACTCGAATCGCTATCGTTTCAGGTGTAAACTGAAAGTTTCTCTGATCCACGATCACCGGAGCTCTTTTTTCGGCAAGCTGTGGCTCCCGGGAATCAACTCTGATTACCACTACCGATTCCGCAAGCTGCCCTCGATCACGTTTTTTCACATAGTAGCGTGCATACCGCCAGGGACGTTGCTTGTCCGCCCGGTAGACAACCGTCCCTTCAACAACGCCAGTCTGATTACCACAACGCTGTGATGCGTTCGGTTTTTGCTCAGAAGAGGTGGCCAGACACGGTCTCGACAATGCAAAAATCGCATATGCTAACGTCAATATTGAGACCAGACCTTGTGAGTGTTTTTCTAGAACATACTTCACAGCTGCTCCCGGATTTTTCAATTTATATCAGAACAACTAGCCCGCATTTCACAGAAACGGCACCTCGCACGAAATCTGGACATTACTCTCTATCAAAACAGGTTACCAGAACCTCGGATACGTGTGCGTCTGGCTCGTTTAACCGGCAAATGAATGATCCATTGACCGTAGTTAGTACAAGGGACGATCCTAATATGGCACATACTCGTTAGATACCCTATTTTTTATAAATGACTACCTTCACGCAATCCAAGTCCCGGACACCACACTCTACCACCTGCAAATGATGTACATGTTCTTTTCCCAGACCAGTAATCTCGATTGATCACCTTGCAGTACCGATAGGGAATAGATCCTTAATTAACACAGTTATTCTGACTTGTCTTTCAGCACAGAAACGTGTCCCGTCCCTATGAACAGCAAAGACTTGCTCAAAATCACTGGCCTACCTGTACTGTTTGCGTCCCTGTGCTGTTTAAGCCCCCTGGTACTTGTTTTTCTGGGCCTCTCTAGCGTTAGTTTTGCCAGTTCGCTGGCCGACACGTTCTACGGTCAATACAAGTGGGCGTTTCGAAGTATCGGTATATTTCTGCTTGTCATTACGACCCTTCTGTATTTCCGCCACAGACGAGGAATCTGTTCCCTGGATGCCATAAGGAAAAAGCGTCGGGAAATTATTAATTCGGTGCTGCTCATCTTGATTACCAGTCTCACAGGATACTTGTTTTTTCTGTACATCGTCGTACATTACCTGGGTGTCTTCGCCGGAGTATGGTAACCTGCCTCCCACTGGTCCCCGATCCTTTACCGTTCCTACCAAACTAACAACACCGGCTGAAGCCGACTTGTTTTCTCATTCGTGTGACACCTCCCATTGCATGACAGCCGGCAGAAGATCACAATTTCTTTATGATCATTTGTAATTGAAATAACACCTTCTGGGAATTTCCATTGATTCGGCGGTATCGATCGCAACGAACAGAAAGCGCCCTCCTCATGAATCGATTTCTGATCGGAATGATCCTGATCGCTGCACTCATGCAGTCAACTCTGCTACTTGCGGATATTTCTCTGGTCACCAATGGACGACCAGAAGCGATTATCGTGATCGGGAAAGACGCACCTTCGATTGATCGCCATGCTGCAGAGGAACTATCAAAATATATCCGGGCTATCTCGGGAGCGTCACTGCCCGTTGTCGATGTTACCGCACCGGTGGTAAAACACGCAGCCAACCTGGTCTTGATTGGTCACAGTGAAACCAATCACCTGATCGACAAACTGGCATTAGCCGGGAAAATCGAACTATCTCGAGAAAGTCCAGGCGGCGATGGATTTCGAATCACAACATTCGAATACCGTTCTCGTGACTACTGTGTTTTGGGAGGGAGTCGCGGTCGTGCAACGCTTTACGCAGTATACGATTTTCTCGAGAAGGAGTGCGGGGTCGGTTACTTTGCTGACGGTGATTTCATCCCTTCGAGCAAAACACTGAGCTGGGCACCTATGAATCGTACGGAGAAACCCTATTTCCAACATCGGATGGCACCCAACGCCTGCTCGTATGTGTACAGTTCCCAGTACTGGGACACCAAACGCTGGAAAAAAGAACACGACTATATGGTCAAACGCAAGATGAACTTTTCCTACTTCACACTGGGTTGGGAAGTTGTCATGCACCGTGTGTGGAAACGTTTCGGGATCAACACAGGAGAGCCTTCCAAGTGGGAGTTATGGGCAGCAGAACTCCAAAAAGAAGTACGCGGCTATGCTGAAAAACTCGACATGGATGTAGTCGGGCAGCTTTGGGGGGGACATGTGAGTACCGAGTTCGCCCGGAAGCATCCAGAATTGAAATATGTTGTGACTGAATGGGCAGGCGTGAACACCAGTTACCATGTACATCCGTCCGATCCCATGTTTCAGAAGATCGTTCAGGCCTGCATGGAGGAATGGCAGAAAGCCTATGGTCCAACTCATATTTGGGATCAGGCTCCCTATCCCGAAACCAGCCCGGGGGCTTCAGCAGAAGACAAATACCAACTCAAAATAGACTGGGCTCATAATATGAGTACCGCTATTGCCCGGTCCGATCCGAATGGGATCCTATACATGAGTGGCTGGTTTTTACAGGGAGAAGACTGGACCCCGGAGATATGCCGTGATTTTTTTGATGCGATGGTCAATGATCGCTACATCGTATCGGACGCATGGGCGGAAACACGACCCGTTTATTCGAAAACAGGTTACTTTGGCGGAAAATCCGAATGGATGTTCGGTGTCCTGAACACATTCGGAAACGTGGAACGCCTACACGGAGATGTATCCGACCTGATTCATCGTGTTCAGCAGATTCCGATTGATCCACAAGCGGAGCACTGTACCGGATTCTATATTGATCCGGAAAGCACACAGCATAATTTTCTCTACTTTGATCTTGCCGCAGAACTGTCATGGAATCCAATACCTGTTAATCTCGACACTTTTCTGCACCAATACAGCGCTCGCCGTTACGGCGTCACAGCAGGCAGCGCTATGACCGAGGTGTGGAAAAAAGTATGCCAGACGGTCTACTCGGACAACATCGAAGCGAACCCGAGACCGGTTTATCACAATCCGCTACCCCGGGATGGAGGTGGCGGAGATCTCTTTGCATCCGCTGACAAGATATTACTGCGTTTGAGTTATCTCCCCGTGCTAAAACAGGCTCTAATACTTGCCCTGAAGCAGCGGAGCCGATTACAGCACCTTCCCCATTACCAGCGTGACGTACTCGACATCGGACGTACTTTTCTTGGCATTCTCTTTGACTACCATGCCTACCAGGCTCATCAGGCGTTCAGCCAGGATAAAAATCAAAACAAAGTCGACCAACAGGGCGATCGGATGCTGTCCCTTCTTGACGACATAGGCCTGTTAGTCGCAACGAGGCCGGAATTTTATCTAGAAGAAGAAATGAAACGAGGACGCCAACTGCCCGTAATCAAGGTTCCGGAATCCCGGACCTCTGAATCCATCCAACATACGACTTCTTCTGATAGTCCAGGTCATGAGAATGATCGGGATGTTCGACTTCGATATACCGCGCTTGCCGGAATGGCCCGGTATCCAGGTCTTCTCGACTACGCAGCCGCCGACCGAGTCGAACTGATTCGCTACTATTACCGTCCACGGGTCCAGGCCTGGCTCGATCATATGAAAGAGCACATTGATACAGGCCAGATCGATTATGGACAACTCCTGTCGGGTGCCTACAAGGATATCACTCAAGCGTTTGTGGATGCCGAATACACAACACCACAGACCATCCCCAGTGGACAGAAACCTTCCGACCTTCTTCCCGAATTACTTATGAGAATAAACCTCCCTGACACACAACAGCAACCTCTGCCTCAAACCCCGTCTTCGGCGATCAAGCCATGACACTCATACCCGCCTGATCGTGTAAGGCTGACACAATGTATCGCTCCACACGAGGCTCTTCCCCAGGCTAATACTTGAATACGTTCTCTGCCTGAGAGTCATAATCAAACACCTGAACCATCGCTCACCACGGCATTATCCGATCTATCCGTCCCGATCACGAACTTATCTCAATGCATAACTGACCGCCTTGTCATGATAAGCACGTAGACTCCATTCATCCCACGGAAGGATTGCTGAAATATGAAAAAGACAGTGCTGCGGCTTGGCACAACCTTAATGGTTATGATTACCGGCTGCATTTCCTCAATTCACCCGATCTATACAGAAAAGGAACTCGTTTATGACGACGCGTTGCTCGGCGTGTGGCATACCGAGTCCAACGAGACCTATCACGTCACCCGCAGCGGTGAGCAAGCCTACCATCTCGTGCTCACAGACAATGATGAGAAACAGGGTGATTTCCATGTCCATCTTGCCAACGTGCGGGACACGCTTTTTCTGAACGTTCAGCCGGCACAATCACCGTTAGAGTCCCGGTTTCCAAACCTATGGAATACCCATATCATTCGTGGACATTTTTTCTGCATGGTGGAACAGATCGAACCAGAGCTAAAAATAAAAAGTCTGGATATTGATTGGCTCGAGCAACATTTGAAAAACGAACCCTCCGCTATCGATCACACGATTCTCTCCCACGGCAGCAATAACAAACAGGGTAAAATCGTCCTGACCGCCTCGACTGAAAAATTACAGAATTTCGCGATCAAACATCTTAAAACCCCGGGTGCCTTCACCGACTCGGAGTCATTGAGAAAAGAAACCTCAGACACCGAACAAGTACCCTGACTGCACTCACCTATCTTCCGATGTTGAAAGCACCCAGCATTCTCACTCGTCATCCAGAATCCGGCCCCACAGGTTAATCTTATATTCACTGTACCATACAGTGAATGGTCCACAGGCCCTTATTACGAGGCGTACCGGTATTGCTTGACTTGATCAGCAACTCGTTCTTTCCTTCCAGGAGAGTGACAGGCAGATTGACCGTTTTCAGGCCCTCGTCATGGCGTAGCGCCGCGATTTTTCGGCCGTTTAACCAGACCACCGCCCAGTCATCCACCGCCAGACGAACGATTCCCTGTCGTGTTTCCGAACTGTGCAAATAAGTTCGTGCATAAACTGACCGGTCGAGCATCGTCAGGGGAGTGGCTGTATGATGACGATGAAAATACACATTCTGGAGGTCAATCCAGCCCCTTTTGCTTTCCAGATTTGCTGTGACAATCTGAAACTGGTCTTGGGTGGGGTAATGTCTATCAGGCTCCGCCGGCCATTGCGCTACGGGTAATTTGTCGGATACGTAGGGTGAATCCGCAAAAGCCTTCCATGATTCGGGCATGAACAGTCCCGTGACCTGCCACAGACCAGGAGTCTGTATTTCGGGGGCAGATGTGTCCGGTATACGATAGGAGTACACCACCGACTCCATATCATCTCCACGGCACCCCGTACGAAACACCAGTGAAGAACGGAATGCAATCGGATCCGGTCCAAAAAACCGATAAAAGACTCCGTCCTGGTCATTGCGCCCTCGATTTTCGTGCCAGGGACACCCGATCCATCGGGACTGCCGGTCATTGAATCCCCAGGTAAATCCGAAATCATCTTCCACATTGTGACCACGAATCACGTGTGGATCCGTTTCTCCATCGAGCAGAAGCGTCATCCCTCCTGTGTGGAATACCATATCCCGCTTGTTACGCTGGATATAACCAATCACGATGCCCGCCACAAAGCCTTCCCCCTCTGTTTCCGCCAGTTCAACATAACTTCCGCGTTCGGGAGCCGGTTGGTAAAGACGATGATCTGCATGAAGACGATAGGGGGTCAGTGATAACGGCGAGTCATACTTCTGCCAGTCAACCATCGCCACAGCGCCGCGCCCCGTCGGACCATGGATGGTAATACGACATGATTTTTGAAATGGAATGGGTAAAAAAAGATTGTAACCAGGATGACCATCTTTCCCAAAAACCGGATTGGGCAACACCGTAAACGCCGCGCTGTTGACAAAATAGGGGTCGAGTCCGTGCATCACACCAAAAAACGGTTTCAGAGGCACATCAATCTGTGATACCGCAGCGTCGTCTACATTGATCTCAAGCCGAATGTCATCCCCGTACAGAATCCACAGATGCCGAATGCAGCCCGGTCCTTTCAAATTAGCTAAATCGATCGTCCCCGATTCAGGAATCGGCTTATCACAATTCGCCCGGTGGGACGCAAACCGACTGGGCAATGCAATCATCGGAACGGCCGGATCCTGAACAGCCTGATGTACGGATGCTGGCGTGGACTCCTGCTGCTGAGCATCGATCCGACATACAGGAATCAACACACTCAGGATCACTAGAACACGGCTTCTTTGTATCAGCAGCTTGCTTCTCATCACAAAACTCTCACTTAAAGTAGTGTTCATCCCGGATCTGACACCGGTTGTAAGACGTAAAGCCAACCCAACAAACCGGAATCCCATCACTACGAGTAACCAGACTGGTCATTACGTTTCCGGTCACACGCTTCACGAAAACGGACTGCCATGAGCAATCGGCGTTAAGCATCTGCTATCTCAGATCGCAGTCAATGCTTAGTAATAAACTACAGCATCAATCAGGCAATAATATCATGGATCGGATGTCCGTGATCGATGTCAAGTCGTTTACGACCTGGAACTTCAAGCGCACGGGAGTCAAGCCCCAGCTGGTGTAACACCGTGGCATGAATATCTGTGACATAATGTCGATTTTCCACAGCCAGAATCCCCAGCTCATCTGTTGCGCCATGTACCACACCTCGCTTAATACCTCCACCGGCCAGCCAGCAACTGAAACCAAACGGATGATGGTCGCGTCCTGTCTCCCCTTCACTACCTGGTGTACGCCCGAATTCGGTTGCCCACACAACTAACGTTTCGTCGAGCAAACCCCTCTGTTTCAAATCTTTAAGTAATGTAGCTATCGGTTTGTCTACCGCTTTACAGTTGCGTTCGTGATTGGTTTTCAGATTCGTGTGTGCATCCCACGAACCGGCCCCGCCTCCACCATGGTACACCTGCACAAACCGGACTCCCCGTTCCACAAATCGTCGGGCTGCAAGTAACTGACGACCAAATCCATCCCCATAAGAATCAAGGGTCTGTTGGGTTTCACTTTTAGTATCAAAAATATCAGGCACAGACATCTGCATACGGAATCCCAATTCGTATGACTTGATACGTGCCCGTACCGCAGCGTCTTCAGGATATTCCACCGCCGTCAGTCCATTTAATCGACGGACCAGATCGAAATTGGCTGCCTGCTCCTGGCGATAAACAAGGCCAGCTGGTTTACCGAAGGGCAATGGATCACTGGCGCTGAGCATGACACCATCGTGTTCCGCCCCCAGATAATTTGCCAGGTGCACCTGGGTACCTCCACA
>CAXEIY010000316.1:0-44399 GCA_963996245.1 uncultured Planctomycetia bacterium
CCGCACACCCAAAATCAACAATAACATCGGACGTGACCATTGGCCTGCTGTATCGTGCGCTCTCATGGCAGGGGGAGGAATCCGTCCGGGACAGGCGATAGGAAGCACAAATCGATTGGGCGAAGTACCGAAAGAACGCCCGGTTCATTGCCAGGAGATATTTTCCACCCTGTATCAAAATCTCGGAATTGATGTGCGCAATACCACCGTTCTGGATCAACAGGGACGTCCTCAGTACCTGCTCGATATTCGTAAGCCGCTTCCTGAACTGTCATAGTCCAGACGAGGTTTCCGCCTTTTCCAGGTAACGTCTGCCAGAAATAATAATATGACATCCGTTACAGGCCCCCTCCTGTCAAATCGATTCCTTTCGATTTTATCCCTTTGCGCCTGGGCTCTTTTTCTCATACCGAACTCAACAATACACTCAGCCGAACTTGTTCGAATTTCAAAACGTGGTTGTGTCGCTGCGACAGCTGGTACGGGCAATAAAATTATCACCCACCAGAACAAAACACATGTCGCCTGGTTGGATTCCAACAAACAGGGCTACTTTGCCGTTATAAAAACGCTCGACCTGGCCACCCGTACCTGGTCGCCCACCTATACGCTTGGACGAGCCAAGGATGACCATGGACGTCCAGCCCTGACTATTGACCGCGATGGATATCTACACGCCGTTTACGGAGTCCATCACGATCAAATTCCCTATCGACGCAGTAAACGACCTAACGATGCGTCCGAATGGGAAGACATACAGATCGTTGATGGTCAATTGACCTACCCCACACTTGTGTGTGGATCAGACAATACGCTTTTCCTCACCGGACGAGACGGATGGAAGGGAGTCAGGCTTTATGTAAAGCATCCCCGTACCCCGTGGGAAGACCGTGGGCTGATTATCCGTTCAGACCCGGACTGTATCAGTTACGCAGCGTTTCATGAGGGACTTGCTTGGGGGCCTCAACAAAAAACACTGCATCTGGCCTGCCAGTTCTTCCAGGGAAAGTCAGAGAACTCACTCCACTGGGGAACTGTACAATCTGTCAACTACATGAGATCAGACGATTTCGGACGTAGCTGGCACCGAGCGGATAAAAGCCCTATATCTCTACCTGCCACATCGAACTCGATGGACACGCTTGCTTCCGGCGAGAGTTTCGACCCGAAACCCGGACTTCGCAACACAGGAGCTATTGTTGTTGATTCTGGCGGTATTCCACACATATTGTACTATCAGAATACCCCGCAAAAACCGGGGCAGGTTTTTCTTGCGAAAGCGACAAAATCCGGTCAATGGCAGCAACTTCCCCTTCAATCATCCCTCGATCGTCTGTTTCCAGGATGGGCTGTGGTCGATTGTCGAGCTGGCTTCAGTATTACCAGAGATGACCGTCTGTGCATGGCCTTGACCCTTGCTCCGATCGATCATCCTGAGGCACGTTGGGACGGAAAACCCTTGAATAAATTTTTTCACGAACCGGCCTACTGGCAGAACTTCTTCCCCATGCTCAAGAAAATCGTGTGGTTGGAATCCTCCGACCGTGGTCACACTTTTCAATCGCGTGATGTGATCAAAGCCGATCCCCATTTGGCACACCTGCAACCAAGCATTGAAATGCCCACCGGCTTCAACACCATTCCCGCCGGATCCCTGCCTGGTTTACTTTATCACACGGGACAGTCACGCAATCCTGACGGCCAGATAATCGACAATGATGTCTTCTTTGTGCAGCCCTATCTCGATGACTGAAAACCTCACGACAACATCTGCTTCTTTTATTAACGTTGATCCATCGTTTTCTAGCGTTCTAACACAGCACCTTGCTGCTCTATTTTTCGGAACGTATTCCGGTAATCAGCAGATCCGTCATCATCCCAATACTCTGTGGTCAGAGGTGATGCATAACTCATCGGCATTAAACGCCTTACATCGGGACGAACCATGAAAATGGATTGTTTCGGATCTGCAATGTTGTACATCTTCGTTCCATTGGCAAAACGGGTTCTGATAATCCATTTTTCCTGCTCCGGAAGACGCAATGACTTCAGTGTCTCCAACGATTCACGGTCCAGGGTTACTCCAAGTCCGGGACGCTCAGGAACCCGCAATAAACCATTGACCGGTTCCAGCTGCTCTTTGACTACATCTGCCTTCCAGGTTTCCGCATCACAATGAAAATGAAAGCTTGCTGTCTTAAAGGCCGCCTGCATATGCGTTGTCATCGCCCGAGTGATGTGGCCTCCCACATTCTGCAGCATGAACGGGACACCCGCTGAGGCAAACAATCCTGCCCGTCTCATCGCCACACCAATTTTTGCATGTCCAAGCATATAAATATCGGCAGCACGATTCAAAACAGAGTAGGTTGCCCCAAGAGGGGAGTGGTGCAAGACAATCGGAAGATGAGACCGTTTACGCAATTCGATATAACCATCAATATCCCGGGCTTCAAGAGGATCTTCAAAACATCCGGATATGGGGTAAGCTGACATCCTCTCTAAGAGCTGAACCATGGCATCATCCGTCCCTCCCATGGTCAGATCAAAATGAATTTTGAATCCCTCTGGTGCAACAGCCTGCATCGCTTCCAGTTGATCGAAAACATTTTCAAATGGAGACAAATGATACTTCATCCAGGTATAGCCATCTTCCGCGTATTGCTCAACGGCCTGCGCCATATGACCAGGATTGGTACTCACCGTCCAGGCGCCAACAGGGACCCAGGATCGATACTTGGGCCCAAACAACTTGTATACAGGAACACCGGCAGCTTTGCCCATAAGGTCATACATGGCCATACCAAGTGGAAGTGATGTTTCATCACCGACCCAGTCAAACGGATTCGTTCCAATATACTGGTCCCGTATAGACTCCGATTCCAGACTCCCTTCTCCCAATCCGTAAAGTCCTTGTTTCGTGTGAACCACATAAATCGTGCGACGTGTTGGCCCGTAAAAATGATTCAGAGGATCGGCAATCCAGTCCCGGTAAGGAACCATCACCTCGTGAACTTCAATATTTGAAATAGTGAGTGCCCCATGAGTGGATTCCGCGTCAGCTTTGGCACGCAACAGTGAAGAAGGAACGGCTGAAGACAAGCACACTGCGGCCATTGTGCCAGCAGTCTGTCGAAACCATTTCCTTCGATTCATGGATAATTTCTGCCAGTTCAATCCGCCCTTTGTCTTGTTGGAATTCATCGCATTTCCTTGAGAATGAATCTTCCATTCCTGTCCGAGAACGACACTACGGCGTTCGCCCAAGCATACCTTGAAACGCCTATCAATCCTTCTGAAAAACACCCGCACTCCAAAAGACATTCGAAAATCGGATGGGGACCCAAAGAAATACGGCTGGCATCTGGAAATACAGCCGGGACCATTTCTTATTCGACTATCCGATAGACACGCCAGGAATTCGTTTCTTTTACTGACATCAGCGTGTCTGTCGACTCAATCCAGGGATATTTTTCCCATAAACGGTCACGCAGAATAATCAGTCCATATCCCCTTCGTTTCAGTAGATCGACCATCTCTTTCGTGATCGCCTCACCTGCTTTTGCCCCGGAAGAAAGGACGTCCTGCTCAAAAAAACGAATATCGCAAGTATTGAGCACTTCATGCCTGTGAAAAATCCACCAATACGCCTGTTCATAGTCTTCAGGAACGACAGGAAAGATTGCTGCACGTACCTGACTCGGCTGTTCCGCCAGCCAGGGAACCCATCCTGGAATATTGAGAGTTGCCTTGGCATCTGGAAGACGAAGTGCCTCACGTGCCCGCCATCCATCCCACAAAGCAGGTATCAGACAACAGACGGCAAACCACACCCGCCACTTTCCAGGCAGATAACGATCACTGAATCGCGACAAAATCAAAGGCACCACGAGTGACCAGATTCCTACAGCCACAACACCGGCACGTCCATAAATACGAAACTGCGGGACCCATTTATAGAGGATAATGGAAATACCGCCAGACAAACTGATCCCAACCAGCAGCACGGACAGAAACACAAGGTAGTCGATTCGCCCTTGGGCCAGGTCCGTTACTGGCCGCGTTCTCAATCGGAAAATTCCGTATCCCAATAGCGTAACCAGCACCAGAATACCCGGATAGTGCCAGACTTCTATGTCCGCTGCTAACGGGGAGTAACGCACGCGTGCCTGGTGGTACAGCTCTCCTGTTTCAGACCATTTCGGCAGTACATAATGGCAAAGTTCACTGCTCAGCCACAGTAAATCGCGTAAATCACGATGGCTGAACTGGTCTTGAGAATGGTTTCGCTGTACCCAATAAGGCAGAGTCAACAAGCCTCCTAAAAAAACCGCTATTAATCCAACTAACCATCCGTGCACGAGATGTGTCTTTCGCACCTGAGCGCGCAAAAACTGGGTTATTATCGCCATCCCCAATGCAAGAAACAGGAAGAAAGAGAAATACCAGCTTCCTTGGATCAAGAGCGCCAGCAAAACACCCAGCCATATCGCTTTTCGACGATTTGGATCCACCCAGAAAGAGTAGGATGCGAGAATAACCGCAAGCACCCAAAAGTGCTTGTACCAGTGCAGATGACTGTTGAATTGATGGATGGTTGTCCAATTCAAAAGAATCAGTACCTGTGACAACAGAGACCATGTCACCCGATGTGTGTAGTAAAACACCATGCCTCCGGCAACCCACCCATTGACCAACAGAACCAGGATACTCAACAGGGTAAAGTGAATAATGGGTGCCGAGTAATCATTCTTATACCAGGTCTTTTTTGCGTTTTGCCCAAAAGACAATTCTGATATTCCGGACACATCCCTGAAAAACGTACTCGTCAGAGTGGACAACACCAGTAAATCTACGCCTTCATGTAAATGCGGAAGCCGAAGCGTATCAGGAGGATAAGGCTGCGTTTCACCCAGAGGATCTGTCTGGCGCCACCAGCGACCAGTCAGTATTTTGCCAGTTCGCCACATTTGAACGGTGTAAAAGGCGGCGTCCTTCTGTCCTCCTCGAATCCCCTTTAAACCGCGCCAAACGTCTGTGAAATAAAAGCCCGCCACCAGAAGTGGTGGAAATATCCCGAGCATCACAGTGGTTTTAATTCGCCCGTTTAACATGATTTATTTCAAACGCAGATGAACCTCGCTGTAACCGGTTTTCACCATAATTTCACCCTTGTCACAACCACAGGTACCCATTCCTCTTTTCTGTCGTCACATTTTCAACATCAAACGTTTCCACAGGAACTGAAAACCTACTATTACGAGATTGACCATCCGCCTAGGGTGACGGTACCAAAACCCCTCTTGAACCGCAGTTCCTTCATCGATAGTAATAGAAAATACGGTTGAAGGTCATCCGACCAAACGCACGACACCCTCAACAGGAATGTCCCCACCCCCACTCTATTCAGTACGGAGACTGCCTCCATGAACCAGTCTGATTCTCACACTACACGACAGGCAACAGTACGTCTAATATCCGAAAAGGATGCCACAGGTAAGGTCGCTGAAATCTATCAGGATATCATGGACACTAAAAAAATCCCGTTTGTTCCTAATATCTGGAAAGCCCTGGCCAATCATCCTGACCATCTTGAACTCTGCTGGACAAGACTCAAGTCAATTATGAAACCTGGCGAAATCGATGGTCTCACAAAAGAGATTATTGCACTGGCAGTCTCGGTTACCAATGGTTGCAGTTACTGCATTAACTCGCACACAAGAGCAGCGCAGAGCCTGGGGCTGGAATCGGATGGACTAGGCGAGGTCATGGCCGTCATCGGATTGTTTAATCAAATGAATAAACTGGCAGATGGTTTTCAGATCACACCAGATATTCTCCCAAAGCTGGACTAATTTTCAGATATCCTTTACTAATGCAGTGATGAGGATTACAAATCGAAGTATGCCACTTTTGTGTCCCCGAATAGATCCCCTTTCCATACAACTTGTGTCTGATCTGAAATAAAGCCTCTAATAACGTCACGATTACTGTTTATTTTAGGAAATCCCCGACGTGTCTGAGTCTTCGCAACATGGTACACCTTATTTAGAAGCTGGTGACCGTAAGGGTCACACAGCTCGAATCCATGCGATTGCATTTCACCCGGAATCAAAATTGATTGCGTCGTGCAGCCGTGATGGTTTCATCCTTCTCTGGGATACAGAGGATGGAAAGAAAATAGGACCGGTACTTGCAGGAGACCCGGATCCTTTTGCCAATCGACCTGGTTCAGTTTTTTCAGTCGCCTTCAGCCCGGACGGTCGGTATCTGGCATGGGGTGCCCGGGATCGAGCAGTACGATACTGGGATCTTGAAAAAAACATACTGGCCCACCCTCCCATGGAAGGCGCACACCGGGACTCCGTCTACAGTGTTGCGTTCAGCCCCAACGGAGAGTTTCTGATTTCAGGCGGACGAGATGGAACCATAGCCATCTGGGACACGGACACCGGAAAACTTACCGCACCTCCGATTCACGCTCATGACGACCTGTTGTACGTCGTTGCGATCCATCCAGAACAAACCCACCTCGCTTCGGTCAGTGAAGATGGGACCATAAAATTATGGTTTTCGTCAAATGGCCATTTAACCGATTCTGAATGGACCAGTCAGCTTGTAACGCGTGAAATTGATTCGGTCCACGACCGGCCGGGGGGGCGATCATCCCTGACTTTCAGCCCGGACGGTAATCTGATGGCAAGTGCAAGCCACCACAATGGCCTACGCCTCTGGGACGCAAGAACAGGAGAATCACTGGGGGATCCTCTCGTCAGCGAGACAGGCCCCGTGCTCAATGTCTGTTTCAGCCCCGACGGACAAACCATCGCCTCTGGAGACTGGGGAGGCTCCATTCATCACTGGGATATTACGACGCGAAAGTTGCTATGCCCACCCCGTTGCGGACATGTCGGCCCGGTGTATTCAGTTCAATTCCGCCCCACTGGTAACCTCCTGGTTTCTGGCGGTCACGACAGGAAAATCCAACGTTGGGATCTCACCTCTGACAATCCAGAAGGGGATCCCATGGGAGCGACAATCAATGCAGCACACAGCATTGCCTTCTCTCAAGACGGTCAGATGACCGCAGTTTCCATGCGTACGGGTGAAATTCTTTTCTGGAATCTCATCGACGGTCAACGTCTTAAACTGACTCTTCCAGGTCAAACACACTCGGAAATTGCTTTCAGTCCCGATAACACTATGCTGGCGGCAGCGAGTTTCGATCGCACAATTCATCTTTGGGACATCCTGACCGGACAACCTCGGTTAAAGCCTCTGGAAGGTCACATCGATACCGTTGGTTTTGTGACCTTCAGCCCCGACGGCACCCGCCTTGCTTCCGGAAGCCGGGATTTTACAGTCCGACTCTGGAATACCGAAACCGGATCCTGTATCAGCGGTTCCATGGAAGGTCATACTTATCACGTGCCCACAGTGGTATTTAGTCCGAATGACCAATGGATTGCTTCGGCCAGCAAAGACAATACGATTCGTATCTGGGATGCTCACAGTGGGCAACCCATTGCCGGTCCACTTGAAAAACACCAATGGTGGATAAAAACAGTCGCCTTCAGCAAAAACAACGCGTTTTTGGTTTCTGGAAGTTTCGACTCGACACTTATCATATGGGATACGTCCAACTGGACACCTGTTGGTCCTCCCTGCTCCGGACACCAGGGTCCGATCTATTCTATTGCATTCAGTCCGGATGGTAAGTGGCTGGCCTCAGCGAGTTACGATCGCACAGTACGACTTTGGGATTTCCATGCATTTGAAAAAGAAGGAACCCTGTTGTGCAAACATATCCTGGCCGGTCATCTTGAACGTATTCACTGTGTCGCTTTCGATCCCAGTGGCAGATTTCTGGGATCAGCCAGCGACGATGGAACCTGCATTCTCTGGGATCTTGAGAGGAGTGAACCCAGAGATGTTCAGTTAGACGGAATCAAACCGCCGGCCGACCTGCTTCAGGCGACTCTCGCCTCCTCCCGTAAAGCGATCGCAGAAGGCCAAGCCGTCACAAATCTGAGACCCTTTGAAGGAGGCAAAAAGAAAAATAAAAGCGGTGGGGGTCAAGGATCAGGAGGAGGTAAGCGAAAAAAAGAGGCCCCTTAACTACCTTGATTGGAAACAGGTTTCTCTGGAAACGGGATGCCCAGAACTTCGAATACCGGATAAACAAATTTACGGGCATTCATTTGAGATTCCCTTAACGCGTTATAAGCGGACTTTCCAGACTGCAAAAATCAGGGCAAATTCAAGAATTAACACAAACAGGTGCCTTAAACCCGAAGCTATTGTCCGTTTTCCAGCCATTTTGTGATCGATAAACGATCCCACCATTACCCCCATCAACACCATTAAAAGTACGAGCATCTCACCATACGAATAGACGAAAGCACGAAATCCTGCGGAGAGTTCTCCCATGCGATAATACCAGTGCGTATGGAGCAGAATGCCTACTTGAAAACCCATACCTCCGCAAATCCACTTCCAGGCATGCCCGTTCTTGTGCACCGCCAGATACATCCTGGTCAAAATGGATGGCACAACCCGGAAAAAAGACGTTCGCTCACGCTTGTGGGCCACAGGAAGAATGGTTACGGTTCAACTCCTCGATACGACCTGGTCGTAGATTCCGTATTCTGCTATTCCGGAATCGCGTTTCAGACGGGACTCTTCTATGGTTTAAGGGAAAATACCAGTCTGGTTACAGGCAGACCGATCACTCAAAAAAATGTGTCCTTTGTCATGCTACACGGTACTGGTGCCAACATCGACTCTTCCACATCACCGCCATTGTCTATCATCGCATCACCTACTCATGCCACCAATCAGTCAACATGATAACACGTATTGCCTGAATAGCATTTTCATCGAATATATGCTGAAACTGCAAGCGGATTGTAAAATAATCAAGTTATGATTTGGCATGCACAACCGGGTATGGGAACATATTCCGATTGACAGACTAAACGGTAAAGTCGTCATTTTCACCTGGAATAACTTTTTGATCTCGGACAAGGAGACCTTCTGCGCTATGTCTCAATTACCCCTCGGCAATAACACTTCCTCACAGAAACTCAATCGGAGAAAATGGTTGCAGACTGGCAGTGCTGGAATAGCAGGCCTTACCGTTTCTCAAAACGCCGTCAGCGCAAGCAACTCGAAAGAGAACTCCCGTGGCAACGTCCCACTCCTACGTATGTCACCACCGCTGTTTGTAGGAAGCACCGATGCCGAACGTACCCAATTTCTGCGTCGAGTACGAACGATGCGTGTTCGTACAGTCTCCATGGCGACTCCTGCCTCATGGTCTGAAAAACAGGTAGAGGAAGCGCGTCATTTTCTGGATAACCATGGTCTTCAGGTTGGAGAATTCAGCGGATTTCACGGTGGTTTTGCTTCACTGGATACGGCGGACAACAAAGCCGCTATGGATCACTATCGTCGTCAGTTACATCATGCAAAAATCATTGGCGCTCACTGTGTCGGATTTGCCATTTTATGCGGACGTATTTACAACGATGACCTAGCCACGACCTTTGCTGATCGCAAACAAAAAACACCAAGGATCTGGTCGGATACCCTTTGGCGTCACACGATCGAAACCACACGTGAACTAGCACGTGAAGCAGAAAGCATCGGAGTTGATATCGCGGCCCACCCCCATGTGATCACTCCTTTAAATTCAGCAAAACGTTACCGTCAATTGCTGGAATCAGTGGCTTCTGAACGTCTCAAAGTCCTCCTTGATCCAGTCAACCTTACGTGGCCGCATATGTTCTTCCATACCACGGATTTAATCAACGAATTATTTGATGAAGTCGGCCCCTCCATCACAGCTGTACATGCTAAAGATATGACCATGTCCTCGGTAAAATCCGTGGGAGAAGGCCTATCCATCATCCATGCAGACGAGTCCGTCCCTGGAACAGGGGGGATGGACTACGCGACCCTTCTGAAACGAATGGTCCAATACAACCAGAAGGTTACCATTCATGTTGAACATTTCTCGGAACGTAATACGATTGCCGGACAGGAGTATATCCGGTACATCGGACGCGAGAACAACATCTCCATTGGATAGAAAAGCGAGACTTCTCTGTGACTCAGAATCTTTTTTCTGTAACTGATAAAGTGGTTATTGTAACGGGTGCAAGTCGAGGCATTGGACGGGCGGTTGCAGAGGGCTTTCTGACCGCCGGTGCAAAAGTTGCCCTGGTTGCTCGGTCCCCCGAGATGCTTGAAAACATCAAGGCATTTCCTGACAGCCAGGTGTTAGGTATTCAAGCGGATCTTTCAGACAACTCGAGTGCCCAGACAATTTGTCAACAGGTCCTTGACAAGTTCTCCCGTATTGATGCACTCATTAACAATGCGGGAATTTCCATCATTGAAGGGGATCCATATGATTTCAAAACATGGGAACAGACACTTGCAGTTAATCTGACATCGGTTTTTCAGCTCAGTCAGCAAGTCGCTGAAACGATGCGTGAACAACACCAAGGCACCATCATCCATGTAGCCAGTGTTGCTTCCAGTCTTGGCTTTCCAGACAGTCCCGCTTATCAGGCGAGCAAAGGAGGTCTTCGCCAGTTATCGAAAGCCATGGCACGTGACTGGTGCAACGACGGCATTCGAGTTAACTGCATATGCCCAGGCTATTTCAGGACCGCCATGACAGCTAAGAGCTATGCGATCGCTGAAAAACGTGAAGCACGCAGCCAGAGAACCATGATGGGCAGATTTGGCGAACCTAAAGAACTGATTGGCCCCTGCATGTTCCTGGCTTCTGATGCGTCATCGTACATCACCGGTCAAGATCTCTTTGTAGATGGCGGGCTGACGGCCAAAGCCCTTTAACTCAGCCTCCTACCATCCACAACTAAACGGGATGATAGAACTCAACTAGAATTAGTGGTGCACCCAACCGGACCATACCTTGGCTTGGACTGTCTGAAATAAGACAACGACAATGCCCTGGCATCCACGATTGTTTTCATTTCACGAGGAATCAGCTGGCAGTGGCCAAAATTCCTTCTCCGCTCTCCCAGCGGTCCTTACTGCGGATTACATGCCGATAAAGCGTATCACGCTCAACCGGCTCTCGACCCGCTTCTCGAATCAAGTGGCCGATTTCATCAACGGTCAGGGCCTGTGGAGTTTCCGCCCCTGCATCATGATAAATCTTCTCATGTACCACCGTACCGTCTAAATCATCTGCACCGAATGACAGAGCAATCTGGGCAGTTTTTACGCCAAGCATCACCCAGTACGCTTTGATATGGGGGAAATTATCCAACATCAATCGGCTCAGAGCAATGGTGCGCAAATCAAACAATCCACTGGGTTTTTCCAAATGGTCCAAACCCGTATTTTCAGGATGAAAGGCTAAGGGTATGAAGGTCTGAAAACCTCCCGTTTTATCCTGAAGGCTTCTCAATTGACAAAGATGGTCAATCCGGTGACGAGACTCTTCGATATGCCCATAGAGCATCGTGGCGTTCGTTCTTAACCCAAGCTCGTGCGCTTCCTGGTGAATACGAATCCATTCGTCCGAGTCTGCCTTGTGCTCGCAAATCTTATCACGTACTTCGGGATGAAATATCTCTGCCCCTCCGCCGGGAAGACTACCCAAACCGACTTCCATCAACTGTTCCAGCACCCAACGTGTTGGTTTCTGAGTCAGAAAGGCAAACCAGTTGATTTCAACACCGGTATAAGCCTTGATATGAATCTCCGGGGTGGTTTCATGGATCACGCGCAGGACGTCCAGATACCAGTCAAACTGCTTCTGATGGTGAAGCCCGCCCACCACATGAATCTCTGTAGCACCCCGTGCACGCGCTTCAAGAGCACGTTCAGCAATTTGGGTATTCTCCATCAGATAACCACGTTCGCTTTTAAGATCGGCTCGAAAAGCGCAAAAATTGCAACGGTATACACAAATGTTAGTCGGATTGAGATGGGTGTTTACATTGTAATATGCATAACGACCGTTCTTGATCTCCCGTACATGATTGGCCAGTTTGGCCAACTGGAGAATGTCTGCACTGGCATCCAGATACAGCCCTTCTTCAAAACTAAGGCGTTCTCCGGAAAACACCTTTTGCTCAATCAACTCCATACTGCAATTGTCAACAACCATTATGTCCCGTCAATCATCTATAAGAATGAGAAGCCTGATGATCCTCTTAACGTTTCCATTTATCGCAACAACAGATCTGCGGCACCAATAAGCAACAAGCCCATACTGATAATACTGTTCACATGGAAAAACGCCAGATTTACCCGATCCAGCTCACCCGGCCGCACCAATGAATGTTCATATACCAACAAAGCAGCAATGCACACTATGCCCGTATAAAAGAATTTTCCCCACGGAAATACCGCTGCCAGAATCACAAGACTGAGTACCATAATTACGTGACAAAAACACGCAACCTGCAATGCCCGTCGTGCTCCAAGCCATGCGGGAATACTTCTGAGCCTGTGTTTCCGATCAAAAACTTCATCCTGACAAGCATATATAATGTCAAATCCTGCAACCCAGAAAAGGACTACTGCACCAAGAAGAATCGGAGCCCACTCCAAATGCAAGGAGCCAGGTTGTCCGCGCAGTGCAATCCAGGCTGCTACTGGCGCAAGCATTAAGGAAGTTCCCAACCAGAAATGTGCTAGAACCGTAAACCGTTTGGAGTAGGAATAAGAACAGAGAAACAGCAAAACCGGGATGGCTAAACGAGCCGGCCATGGATTCGGATAAAAAAGGCAAGAAGACGCCAAAAATCCCATTGCATTCAGACTGAAAAAAAACCATACCGCCCGCCGCGAAAGTAATCCCTGGGGCAGATGTCGATTGGTCGTTCTGGGATTTTTCGAATCGACTTTCTGGTCTGCCAATCGGTTGAATGCCATTGCAGCAGTGCGCGCAAACACCATACACAGCACGACTCCTATCCATGGTTTCCATCCCAACACGAGTCCCTGTCTGCTATTCAACCACCAGGCCATAACCGCAGATAGCAACGCGAACGGCATAGCGAATATCGTGTGACTGAACCGAACCAATTCCAGAAAATAACGTAACCTTACTTGCTCCATGATCACTACCCAAAGCGCCTGTTCTCGTAATTTTCTCTCGAGCCTACTAGCCCACACACCGCGAACATCATCTCTACTTCAATCATTCATTAAACAAGAGTTGCCCTGTAACGCCTTCATGATGGGGCTACAGAACGTATCATCGTTATCCCTGCACTTCCACTTATGTCACAACCGGCCGTACTGGAAGATCGAAACCAGGCTGAGTATTCCCATGCCCGTTAAATGACAGTCCGCATAGAAAGCCAAAACACATTACCACCTAAGCATAGCCTCTTTGTGTTGTAATCAACAGGGCGACGCCACGTAGTAAAAATGAATCGCCACGGCTACTTTAACCACTCAATTTCCTGAGTCGCTGGTTTGCTTTCACTCCATACCTGAGTGAACCATGTAACGATACTAGGAACGCGATCCCCATCGGGTGAATAACGTATTGGGCACACCTAGTTGATCACAAATTCGTCCAACTACGAAATCAACCATATCGCTGATCGTTTCCGGGCCCTGATAGAATGCGGGCATAGCTGGCAACATCACCGCCCCTGAATCCACGCAACGTTTCATATTTTCCAATTGGACTGAACTTAATGGGGTTTCACGGGGAACCAGTATCAGTTTTCTCTTTTCTTTAAGATGAACATCTGCTGCCCTGTGTATGACGTTTGAAGACAATCCATGAGCGACACCCGATAGCGTCCCCATCGAGCAGGGACAAATGACCATTCCGTCGGTCAGAAATGATCCACTGGCAATACCTGCTGAAAAATTCATATAGTGATGGTAGAACAGTTGATCTGCATCAGTTTGCATCTCGCTGTCTCCCGTCGAAAATATTTCCGGGAAAAATGCTTCTGGAGAAAACTGCTTCAAGTCAACTGCACGATGTCGTTCCGTTTCAAGAACCTGTGCTCCCGACGGACTCATAACCAAGTGCACTTCGCGTTTTGAGCGTAACAGGACCTCCAACAACCGGACGGCATAAAGCGAGCCGCTCGCGCCGGTAATCGCAACCACAAGAGGTCTTTTTTCCATCAATGATATCTCGCCATTCGTACACTATTAATTTCGGTTAATCGACACACCCATCCCACCCTCACAATGTAACATACGCCCATCGGAAATGGACCTTGCTGGATCAGAGGAATCGCAACATCCAGCAATAACTTCCATACGATCTCACTTTTTTCCTTACCCACAAATTCGTTTTTAAAAATCTTATGCACTTGATAAGAACTGAATCTCCGAGAAGATCTACACCATAAAGTCTCGTTGAGTCAGGACACACCGACTGCCACCGTGCCATTGGCACACCCGGCCCATCAAACCCCCGGACCTTCCTCAAACTTCAAACAGCGTCCTATCTGCCGTATTCCCTGGCGTATCCGATGTTCATTTTCTACCAACGCCAGTCGCATGTAACCCTCTCCTGATTCTCCGAATCCTCCTCCGGGGCTAACAGCCACATTTGCCTCTTTCAGCAATTTCATTGCGAACTCTATAGAATCCATTTTTTGCTTCCATGGATCAGGAATCGGTGACCAGACAAACAT
Organism: uncultured Planctomycetia bacterium; assembly: GCA_963996245.1. GTDB lineage: Bacteria > Planctomycetota > Planctomycetia > CAXEIY01 > CAXEIY01 > CAXEIY01. The sequence continues at coordinate 14,664 of CAXEIY010000316.1, forward strand.
GCTTGCTTTCGGCGGATTAACCGATACTCCTAAGCGGCTCAGGCCTTCACAAAGCACATCGCGTCGTTTCTGATAGGTTTTAGCCTGACGTTCGATCATCGGTTGGCCATTTCTAAGAGCGACAATAGCGGCGATTTGAATGGGTTCAAAAATGCCATAATCGTAATAACCTTTTACCGTGGACAACGCGCGAACAACTTCTGCGTTACCCGCACAAAACCCAATTCGCCAACCCGCCATGTTGTACCCCTTGGACATGGTAGTTAACTCAACACCGACTTCCAGAGCCCCCGGCGCGCTCAGGAAACTAGGGGCCTGATAGCCATCAAAGCAAACATCCGCATATGCAAAATCATGAACAATCAGAAAACCAAATCGTTTTGCCAATCGAACCATATCACGGAAAAATTCGGGCACGACGACTGCAGTAGTCGGGTTGTGAGGAAAATTTATGACTACGACTTTCGGTCGTGGATATAAATGTTGTGCCGTGTAAGCAACATTGGAAAGGAATTGATCCGGATCACCAACCTCAAGAGAAATGACATTTGCGGCAGCCAGAGCCACGCCGTACACATGCACCGGGTACGACGGCGCGGGAACAATGGCGGTATCCCCTGGCCCCAATAGTGCCAAACATAGGTGACTGAACCCTTCTTTTGATCCAAGACACGCCACCACTTCTTTTTCGGGGTTTATCCGCACGGAAAATCGATCTGCGTAAGCGGCGGCCACTTCTCGACGCAGATTGTAAAGACCGGTGGAAACAGAATAACGATGATTTCCGGGATCGATGGCAGATTCGGCCAGCTTGGAGATAATCAGTGGATCTGGCGCATCGTTGGGATTTCCCATACCCAGATCAATGACATCCAGACCCGCGCGGCGCTTCTGGTACATCAACTGATTAATCTTTGCAAAAAGATACGGTGGTAATCTTTTTACACGTGATGCTACTTCTATATTGAATGATTCTTTGGAATCAATGGAATAATCAAATGAAGAACGCATGGCCTATGGGCTAACGATTAAAAAAGGACATAAACGTATTTACCGACAATCACTTAATGGACTGAATTTCCACTGCTAGATGGAACAAAAAAACGACGTTGGCCATTTGGACAACGTCGTTTGATTTTGATTAGGTAATATTCAAATCTGTTCCGTTTACACCAGTTCTTTCTTACGCCCAATCAGGGTTCGTATCCGGTCTGAAAGTAATTCGGACGCGAACGGCTTACGGAACGTTTCATTGATGAGTCGGGGGTCAAAACCATCTCCACTTTGAATCGTGTCCGTATCCTGTAAAAGCGCTATCAGAATCGTTTCTTCGTGTGCTGAATTGCGCCTTAGATTCTGGCAAATCTGCCTCGCATCATTCGCACCAATTCCAAAATCCACAACCATGCAGTCGGGATTAAAGGATTCTGCCTGGATGCCGGCTTCAAAACCACTCGTGGCCGTTTCAACACGAAACGAACGGTCCGCCTGTAGCACTTGGGTGACACTACGCATGATCTCAGGGTCATTCGCTACAAGTAGCACTTTCCCTGTTGTTTCATCCTCAAGCTCTCCCAAGGGCATTCCGTGCTCTTTCAGGAATCGGACCAAGTGTTCACGAGGAATCCGTCGGTCCTGTGACCCAGGGATGCGGTATCCTCTGAGTCGTCCTGAGTCGAACCATTTACTTACAGTGCGGGGTGCAACCTTACAGATCTTAGCGACCTGTCCTGTCGTAAAGACCTTCTTCATCGCGAGACTCTCCAGCTAGTCATTAGTGGTCTATAAAATATCCGAACAATTTGACAGGCATCACATATTGGTAACCAAATCAAGCACCTCTTCCCCCTCCGTGCCCGGTCATACCCGTCCAACTCCCTCACATGTCTACTGTTTCTCACTTTGAGAACAATCAACAATAACTCTTGGCTGTGGTCTATTTATCCAACCTCAAAAATGGTCTTTTAGTCGCACTTTTGAGAATCAGAATACTGGCCCTCTGACGCTTAGTATCGGTAGAACAAACATCTGAAATCAGGGAAAATTGAAAAGATGGGAAAAATAAGTTGATCTGGGAACAATCGATCCCCAGCCGCTTTAACCACCTGATGTCTCCTCCCAAGCACACTCCTTCTTGAGCCCTGTTAGCGAAATGGTCTCCAAACGTTTTTACTAACACATTCCCTATATAAAGGTTCGTTCCATTGGCAGGGATTTCTTTAGCCAGTTTGTCGAGTCTCTTCACAAATCTCAGATTCATTGCAATTTGGAAGTGAAACCAGACTTGAAATGCTCGATAAGCGTTGAAAGTACATCTTCGACTCCTGCATATCGATGTCATGCCTCATTTCCATCACTCAGACCGCTGTGCTCCGTCAGACTGGAGTGAAATCTCACTCGTCACTTCCGGCTCGCTGCCACGCACAAATGGTTCTGGCTCTGTTTTACCCAGCTTCCAAGGCCTTGCATGAGCACGTTCACGCTCCCTGTCCAGAGAGTCCGCGTACGCCTCATCCGGCCACTCCCCTTCACTTAAAAATATGCTGTTATGGGCAAGCAGCGTACCTTTCTCCAACTGCAGACGTTTGACTCCCTGTTGATAGTTCAACAGACTGCGAAAATAATCGCTTTCAGCGCGAGCGCGTAATTCCTGAGATTCGAGCAGTAAATCAAGCGTGATAACCCCTTCTTCATAACGAGAGCGTTCCGAATGCACACGGTCCTCTGCTGCGATGAGACGGTTATAATGCGTTTTCGTCTGCGTAAAGGAAGCATCGAGGTCCCGAATAGCACGACCAAGATTATGCACAACATCCTCTTCTTGATTTTTCAAGATAGCGCGTGCACGTGACACCTGTAATTCTGCATTCCGAACTCCTGCCCACGCACGACGAAACCCTATTGGGACGTCCAGCTGTAAGCCCAGCTGCCAATCAGCAAATTGACCGCCGGTTAAAGTCTCCGTTGCATTCTGAAACAAATCATTGTCACTGTCGGAAGCCAGTAAACGATCTCCAAACCCGTTGACGCGATATAGCGCTGTAAGATCAAGGCGAGGCAATAGAAAATTTTTCGCTGCCACCAGTTCGAGTTCACGCTGCTTGATGCGCCATTTTTGTTGCCGCAAAATCGTTCGATTGGCGAGAGACTCACGTACAGTGCTGCTCCAGTCAAAACGGATCGGCGCAACAACAGGGTGATCTGACGGCCGAATCAGCTTACCATCGTTAATCGGCAACCCCATAAGTCTTCGTAAATTGGCTTCAATTCCGTACAGCCCACCGCCCGTTGAATCATTGTTTGCTCCCGTGCCAACCAGGGATGATTCCACGGCTGCCCGAAACGAAAAATACTGCTCCCGTGCCTGCGCTTCTTCTCCCAACGACCCTCCGCGCGCACCTTCATCAAACTTGGCCTTCACCACTCGCCAGGTCTCCAGGGCACTATCGCGAGCCGAAACCTGAGCATCTAGGTTACGGTAAGCAAAGTACAACTCCCAGTATGCATCTTCAACGATAGATACCGTATCACGAACTGACAGTTCAAAATCAGCAATCGCAATGTCGTTGTTAATTCGAGCTATCAGAATTCCGTTACTAAAGAAAAACCCGGGAGTTGCCCGTGGACCAGCAATCCGGTTGAATTCCGTTCCCATGCCCTGAAGCAATGGTTGGCGGATCCCGAACTCAACTCCAGAACTATAGGAAGAAGGAAACAAGTTCGAAGGCACATTATTTAACCGATAATCGACGGCATTCCTAACAAACAGAGAAGATCCGACCGCTGTTAATTTACTGAGTTCCGCAGAAAACGCCGCTCGGTCCTGTTGAAAAATAAAAGCCGAGGCCGATGCAGGAAACTGCCCTACAATAACCCCATTATTTAAGGGGCGATCGTCACGAGACCAAGTCATCCCGGTAGTGAAGTTAGCATCAAAGGCAGCCAAAGCGGCCTGGACACCAAACCTTGGATCGGATTCACCGATAGCCGTATCATAAATGCTGGGAGCATCGGAAAATTCTCTAAAACGCCCTCTGATCTCCCTTACCAATGCCCCACGTAACACCTCTCCATTATTAAGCGTAAGACGAATGGCTTCCTGCAATGGAAGATCCCAGAATTCCAGGTCGCCACGATCATCAATGGTTCGTGGAGGCAAACTGTCAACCAGGAGTGGAGACGGTTCGGAATCGACATCCGGATAATCGACTGATGTCGCGACTTTACGAAAATCTCCAACTTCGGCGTCACGCAGATACCAATCACGGTGTTTTTCACACCCGATCAGGCAAAGGGAACCCACCAGCCCCCATAGGATCAGCAAATTGGATCGCACAGGTAATATATAGCGAATATTGGGGCGCATTTAGTTTTTTCGATTGCGGGAACTTTGACGCTTGCAGGGTACGAAACGGTTCCATGATCCCCTCCAGAAGAAAATGAACTCCGCCACAAACGCCTCAATATTGCTATCGGCCTTACAATCGTTTCCCTTGCGTTGATCCCCAAAATAGTTTTCTTACTGTCAAGCGGTAACATCGCGCCATGCTTTCCAACTTGGGTAAAAGTGCATTCAAGGAAATGTCGAAGAAACTACTGAATATTGATCAAGGAGTGCGGCTCAACTGATCTCGGAACGACAAGTCGAAAGGACTGTCTCACAAGATGATAATCCCTTCTTTCTTCCATCCTGAAATCCATCTCTATAGTCCCGTCTTATCTTCTCTCGTTTACGCTTTGGCCATCGCCCAAGGAACACTTAGCACCGAATCTCATCCAGAGCGGGATAATCCATCCTCGCCCGTCCCGGTTTTATCCAGCGTAAATAACCCTTACAGCCCTGTAGAAAAGCCGTTATCCATTGAGGGTAATAAACAGGATTCCGTCATACCTGGCCAGGATTCTCATTTCCCTCAGACCGCCGTGATCACTACCAACAACCAGGACGGTTCACCTACCACGTCGACCATAAATGATCCTAGCAGTGGATTTGAAAATACCTCGCCAATAGACTCCGTAACAGCCGAACATCTACCGGTAACCCACAGGGCTTCATCCAGAACAACCCTCAGCCTGCAAGATCGTCTTAAACCCAAACCACTTCAGGAAATCAGTCCTCAATCGATTCAGGCAAAGACGGGAATGACTCCTGACGAAAAAGAGATCCCGGAAATGGACTACCAGGTGCGAAACTGGGACAAACAGACGTTTTCATGGAAAGCGAGTGAATTACAACACTATCCGGTCTATTTTGAAGATCTTGCTCTGGAACGTTACGGACACAGTATGGGGCTGCTTCAACCAGCCTGGTCGGCGGGCATCTTTTTTGGCCAGTTGCTGACCTTTCCATATGACCTCGGATCCCGTCCCCCCTTCAAAGAGATTTACGAAATTGGTCATCCACGACCAGGAGAAGAAACACCTCGCCTGTTGTACCAAATTCCGTTCAACGTAGGAGGCGGTTTGAGTGCTGCGGCTGCATGGACTCTGCTGCCTGTGATCTTCCCTTAATAGCATTGCTCGTTACACCTGCTCTCTGATTACACAGGAAGTCCAGCCTTCGCAAGACCATGACAGTCCTTAAACGGTCTTGACAGTCCACAGAACACTCACCTAGACTCATTCCAAATCGAAGTCATTTAGAGGTGCATCAACAGCACCATTCAACCCTAGTGAACGAATCTCTGTGAAAGCGTTTATTAGCGATATCCACAGCAATCTTGAAGCGCTGCAGGCGGTCCTCTCTGATGCACAAAGTCAGGGGGCAACCGAGTTTTACTGTCTCGGTGATATCGTTGGATATGGCCCTAACCCGCGCGAGTGCATAGACCTCGTCAAAGACTGTCGTGTCTGCTTGCTGGGAAATCACGACCAGGGAGCGATGTTCAATCCGGAGGGTTTCAATTCGGGAGCTGCAAAGGCTATTTTCTGGACACGCACACAACTTGAATCGTCCGAAGAAGGCAACGCCGCTCGTTTCGAGTTCCTTAGTGAGTTACCCCGACATTATCGCGAAGAGCCGTTTCTCTTTGTACACGGCTCACCGCGGGATCCACTTAACGAATATGTTTTTCCTGAAGACATCCACAATGATAGAAAAATGGAGAAACTGTTTTCTCTCGTGGATCGGTACTGTTTCCAGGGACACACCCATGTTCCAGGTATTTTTACGGAAACCCGTAACTTCTATAGTCCAGATGAGATTAATTACCAATGGACTCTCAAAGATGAGAAAACCATGGTCAATATCGGATCCGTCGGACAACCACGAGACGGTAACTGGCAGGCCTGTTATGTGCTCATGGATGAAATGAACCTGCTGTTTCGACGTGTTGAGTATGACGTAAACCAGACTGTCGAAAAAATATACGGGATTTCTGATCTCGATGACTTTCTTGGTGACCGTTTGCGTGAGGGACGCTAGCATCGTCATGTAAAACCTCTCCTGAGATCAAGGCACCACCATTTATCCAGCGCAGTACGTCTTGTGTGATTATGCAACATAGCTCGTCTTCTCTGACGCACCTCCTTTTGTTCCTGGAGTTTGATTTAGATGGAAAGTAAGCGACAGTTCATCTCCTTTGGCCTCTGTGCTGCAATCATCATGCTGCTATGGCTCCAGTTTTTTGCTCCCGATCAAGCTGTCAATCCTCCGGATCAGCCTATCAATCCTCCAGTTCAAACACTCTCGAAAAAGGATGCCGAAACTACCGGTGAAACCTCCGACACCCTAGAAGAACCCGCTCCTTCCAGTACAACCGAAAACACCGATCCCACCCCGAATCCATCAGAAGACCGGCCCGAACAGAAACTTGATTCATCCGAGTTGACATCTGGCTCCCCGGAACCGCCTCTTCGTGATGACCTCACCCTCGGATCCTTGGATCAGAGCGAGAGCAATCCATTTAAAATTCAAGTCACACTGAGCAACCGCGGAGCGGCCATCAAGGGAATCCAACTCACAGAAATCATGGATGAGAATCAGGATGGCCCTCTTCAACTGATTGATCCGGAGATCAGTCCTGAAACCGATTCCTTTCTGATTTCCCTGGTCTCTGAAAACAAGGAACTGACCCGGTTGCTGGCTAAGAAAAACTGGGACTGGAAGGTCGAGAAGAGCCTCATCAGTGATGATGAGAACGATATCGCCACGGATATTCTTTTCACCACTACGATCGACACATGGGATGGCCTTCAGGTATCCAAACGATTTCGGATTCATCCGAACAGTTACAAAATCGACCTTTCCATTCACTGGGAATTGCCTCAGGAAGCCCCCTCGCGTGAAGTAAGCTACCGGCTCCAAACGGCAAATGGTCTTCCCTTGGAGGGAAAATGGTACGCATTGCGATTTATTGAAGTTGTCGTCGAATCCAGGGAGGGAAAAAACGATCGCAATACAGCAAAAGACGTCAGTAATTCAATCAACACCAATGGAGAAGGCCCCAGATGGTCTGAACAAGACACTTACTGGGTAGCGACCGATTCACAGTTTTTCGCTGCCGTTACAATTCCTGACCAGGACGCGCAGGATCCCTGGATCGATTACAGCACGGCTACGATCGTCGAAACAGATAAAACCGATGTCAACTGGAGTGACGCCAGTTACGAATTGACAACCCGCGCATTTCTTTTGGAACCGGGAAATCCAGCAACCGTCCAGTCATACCGTATTTATGCTGGACCGAAATCATCCGACATATGGAAAGAGTCCATCCCGGATGTACCGCTTGACTCGTTGATGAACTACGGATGGTTCGGCGCGCTGTCTCCCTACATGCTGTGGTTACTCAAGTTTTTCAATTCATTCGGCATCAATTGGGGTCTTTGCATATTAATGCTGACGGTCGTTGTCCGATCTGCGATGTTCCCTATTTCACGTAAACAGGCACTGTCTGCTCAAAAAATGCAGGCTCTTGCGCCGGAATTAAAAGTACTTAAAGAGAAACACAAAAACGACGCCAAAAAAATGCAGGCGGCCCAGATGGAACTTTGGAGAAAACACAAAGTGAATCCTCTGGCAGGCTGCCTGCCTATGTTTCTTCAACTTCCGATCTTCATTGGACTCTACTGGTCACTTCGCCTGGCATTCGAACTGCGACAGGCTTCTTTGATTCCTGGACTTTGGTGGTGCTCCGATCTTTCAGCTCCCGACCGTTTGTTCGCTTTCCCTGCCTTCATAGCTGCTGGACTGGACTCCCTGTCCGGGTTTCCGTTACTTGGATCCCTTTTTAGTCTCGGGCCTTATTTCAATCTCTTACCGATCATCACCGTCATCATATTTCTGATTCAGCAAAAACTGTTCATGCCGCCACCGACTGACGATCAACAGGCCATGCAACACAAAGTCATGAATTTCATGATGATCTTTTTCGGTTTCCTTTTCTACAAAGTACCTTCCGGATTATGTCTTTACTTCATCTCCTCGAGTTTATGGGGCATTGCAGAACGTAAGCTGCTACCCAGGTCTTCGACAGCCGTCCCTGCACCGCCAGCCGAACCTAAACGGAAGAAAAAGAAGAAAACCTCGACACGGTCCTAATCCAGATTATTCAGAACCCTGTGGCCTGGCCTCTTCTTGATACCATAAAGGATCCGACATCCCGTCAAGAATCACACATTATGGCACCGCCTTCTTAACCATTCCCTTTCGACCAAAAAATTTTCACACTGATGGTTCTTAACTGGGACACGCAAGATCTGATATGTGCTATGGCCTCACCCCCTGGCGGTGCGATGCGAGGTATCGTTCGGTTTACGGGACCAAACACGGTGGCGGTTTCAGAACGTATTTTTCATCCTCGAAGTCCAGAATCACAACTGAGTTCGACTACTCGATCAACGGCATTTGAAGGCGTCCTTTCCCTCTCCCTGCTGAAACAACAACTTCCCGCAACACTCTATCTGTGGCCAGGCAACCGCAGCTATACCTGTCAGCCCATGGGTGAACTGCACACACTGGGTTCCCCGCCTTTGTTGCAATCGGTAATCGACGAACTCGTACAAGCCGGAAGCCGCATTGCGAACCCGGGTGAGTTCACGTTGCGAGCTTTTCTGGGTGGACGTATCGATCTGGCTCAGGTTGAAGCGATACGTGAAATTATCGAGTCAGAAAACACCCATGAACTGCAAGTAGCATTAAAACAGTTGGCAGGAGGACTGAGCCAGCCCATTCAAAAAAAACAACGACAAATCCTTGAACTCTGTGCGGATCTGGAAGCCGGACTCGATTTCGCTGACGAAGACATTCCTTTACTTAAAGACGAGATCCTGCTCAGCAATATTTCTCAATTCCAGTACGAAATCCGTCAGTTACTGAAACAACTCTCCCTTCGAAACCAATCACTCCCAAACTACCGAGTGGTGCTCGCGGGCAAACCCAATGCCGGTAAAAGCAGTCTGTTCAACGCGCTGACAAGAACATCGAGCGCATTGGTCAGTAACCTTCCCGGCACCACCCGAGATTACCTTACATCTAGCCTGGAACTGGAAGGCACGCGTGTCGAACTGATCGACACTGCTGGTACAGAAACCGACTTCCCGACACCATCCACCGGGGAACCTGTAACTGTTTCCCGACCATTTGAACGAGCTCAGCAACTCGGCCAACAACAGGTCACCGATGCCCATCTGGTACTCTTTTGTATCGATGCACAACAATTCAGGCATCCGTCCGAAAGTCCGACTTCCAACAATCAAACAGAACAGACACGGCTTACCGTGATTACCAAGTGCGACCTTTATAAAGGTCCGCCTCTGCCCGAAAGCATCATTCAAACCAGTTCTGTAAGAAAAGAGGGACTGGATCAACTTAAAAAGGCCATCGCAAATCAACTGGACCTGTCCTGGAAAAGCTCTGCCGAAAGTTCCATTTCACACATTCCCAATACTATGACTCCCAGCACCAGTTCACGATGCCGAGGCAGTCTCGACAAAACGCTTGAATGTCTTGATCGCGCGCACCGAATCGCGAAGGAGTCCCGAAGTGACGAGCTGATCGCCATGGAGCTGCGTACCGCTCTGCAACACCTCGGAATGATCGTGGGAACCGTCTACACAGATGACATTCTTGATCAGGTTTTCCGTCGTTTTTGCATCGGAAAATAGCCCACGCACTCTGTACAACGGAATGGCGTCATACCGTCATTCGAAAACAGCGCGTTGCACGCAACATTTTTCCAATTCTTCGGGGAGGGGCTCGGGAACTTTTCGGAAATCATCACTGACGACGACATGAGGAACGTCGGATGATGTGTCAAGAACCAGAGGGGGATCCGCTAAATCTCGGTGATAAAAACGACTGGATGGGAATATATCTGGGGGGTAGGTAAAATTGTCCAGTGTGGCTAGCGCCACACAGAAAGATGCTCCCACAGCGCTTTCAAGCATGCCTCCTACCCAACACGGTATTCCGGCGTCCTGGCAAAGATCATGAATCGCCACAGCCTGTGTTAATCCACCCACTCGTCCTGGCTTGACATTTATCCAGCGACAACTCTGCATTTCTATAGCTTGCCGTGCACGGTCAATGGAATTGATGCTTTCGTCAAGACATATTGGCGTCTCGATCTTTTGAGCCAATTTCGCATGATCCACAACATCATCATGCTGAAGAGGTTGTTCAATCATAGCCAGGTGAAACCGATCTATTTCCTGAAACATGGAGGAATCCTCCAATCGGTAGCCACTATTACAGTCAATATGGATCGTTAATTCAGGAAAGGTACTGCGAACTGCTTCCAGCATGGCTAGATCCCATCCCGGTCTGAACTTCAATTTTACACGCGGGAAACCATCATCTACTGCCCCACCTACAGCTTCAACCAACTCATCCAGTGAATCCATAACTCCAAAATCGGCACCCACTGGCACCCGATTACGAGTTCCTCCAAGGGTTTGATAAAGTGGTTTCTCCTGCAGTTTGGAATGCAATGACCACCAGGCCGTATCCACTGCTGCTTTTGCGAAATGATTTCCCTTGAACATGGCCATGGTCCGATTGAGAACTTCACTTGATGGAATTTCCTGTTTTACCAGTGCCGGTGCCAGCCATTGATTGACCATCGAAAAAATACCTGCAGCCCATTCGGGACTGTAACACGGTGCGGCAAAGGGGGTTGCCTCTCCCCAACCGTACTGATCCTCACTGGACACTTTTATCAGCAGAGATTCAATTGAAGCATCCTCGCCATAAGCGGTACGCCAGGGATAAATGAGCGGCATGGCCACATGAAAGATTTCAATACGCTCGATGAGCATGACATGTTTCCTCGAGAATGATTGTAGGAAAAGAACCTAACCGAAAGTCTCCTCGCTCCAGGTACTCCAACTGACAACAGCCAGCCCCCTTGAGAACTCTTAAACCCTGGTATTCGTCATCATTGTCCATAAATAGTCCCAAAACACCTCCTAGTTCGCAATTCTGAGATATTCATGTTCTCACTTGGCCAATTATAAACTCAAAAAGACTACTCCCCGGTCTGTCACAATTCCAATTTCTCAGCTCGCCAATTCTGGACAGACTCTCTTCGTATCCCTAATCTTTTTGGTAAGTAAAAGGTTCTTTCTAGAAGAGACCGACACTGGTAACGGATCGGTCTCTTATCCTTTCATATTCCGAGATTGGACCATGAAATGTTTTCCACTGAAATCCGACATGAATATGAACTACGTGACCACCTTCGGGCTGCGATTCAGCCGGGATGGGTTTACTCGATCATCGGGCATATATGTGGACTCATAACAATATGACTCACCTTTCGATAAAACAACACGCTCTCCCCACAGAACAAAGACAAAAGCACCCCGACACTACCTTGCAAGTCCGCCTCAATTGTGCCATATTGCTCAACATATGATGTGTTTTCAGAATCATTATCCGGAATGTGGAATACTTAACCGAACAGACGAGTCCGACGTTGACTGACTTCTTTCTAAACTTAGACCTTCCCCCCTCGCTTACCTATTTGCTGGTTGCGGTCATTGCAGCCCTGCTGCTGCTGCACTTTATGGCATTAGGCGCGTTGTTCTGGATCTGGCTGGAACGTAAAGTTTCGGGACGGATTCAGGACCGACTGGGCCCCACACGAGTAGGCGGTCGTTTTGGATGGCTGCAAACACTGGCGGATGGTCTGAAACTTATCACCAAGGAAGATCTTATTCCGGAAGAAGCCGATCGCCCCCTTTTCCGGCTCGCACCCTATATCGTTTTTGCCAGCTCTTTTTGTGCCTTCATTGCCTTACCCTTCAGTGGTAGCAAGGAAGCTCCGGAGCCGATTGCCTGGATCGCAAACAATCTCGACATCGGTATTTTTTTTGTGCTGGCGGTTTTGTCACTGGAAGTAATCGGGGTGGTGCTGGCCGGCTACGCCAGCGGTTCCAAATGGGCGCTTTTTGGAGGCATGCGAGAGGCAGCCCAGGTTGTTAGCTATGAAGTCCCCATGGCCATTTGTGTGGTTATACCCGTGATGCTTGCAGGCAGTATGAATATGGCAGAAATGGGACACCAGCAGGAAGGCTGGATTGGACAATGGTATCTTTTTCATGACCCGTTTTCCTTCTTGGCATTCTGGGTCTATCTGACATGTGCTACGGCGAGTGTCAAACGTGCTCCATTCGATCTCGCTGAAGCAGAAAGCGAACTGGTAGCTGGTTTTCACACAGAATACAGTGGAATCCGCTGGAGCTACTTTTTCATGGCCGAATACGCCAGTATGTTTCTGGTCAGTGGTATTGCGGCAATTCTGTTTTTGGGTGCCTGGAATGGCCCCATTCCGGTCGCTGAAATTCTCGGACTCGAAGCGCATCTGATCGGCCGAATTCTCGGACTTGTGAATTTTCTCTTCAAAGGATTTCTGCTTGTCTTTGCAATGATGTGGATTCGATGGACACTACCGAGGCTTCGTATTGATCAAGTCATGCAAACCTGCCTGAAATACCTGCTTCCCATGGCCTGTGGTTTGTTTCTAGGGGCCACGGTCTGGCAATTGTTTGATATTCCAGATTATTGGGGCTGGATAGCCATCGTTGTAATCGTGGCGGCCGGATACTACCTTCCCTATTTTTCTGGAAAACCCACTTCAACCACTTCCTAATTTCATATTCGATTCGTCCCTATGAACGAAACCACCTGGCACTCAATTCTGTTCTGGATAATGGCTTTGATTGCCTGTGGATCGGCCGTTCTCGTCGTACTGACTTCCAATATCGTACGTATGGCAGCTTGGCTTCTTGTCTCCCTGTCAGCCGTTGCGGGGTTGTTTTTTCTCATGGGAGCAGACTTTGTAGGTGCTGCACAACTACTGATATACGTGGGAGGCACGCTGGTGCTTCTTATCTTCGGAGTGATGCTGACAGCCAGTGGTCCGCTGGCAAATTTGACCACTCCCTCCCGTGACTGGTTAATTGCGGCTATTGTGGGCTCCTCTCTGATGATTCTACTGATCCTTACTCTAACAAACCCCGGTATCGACTGGTCAACAGACAGCCTTTCAGAAAACCTCGAGGCACCTTCCGGAAAAACCACCATGTCCATCGGCTTGGCGCTGCTGGGAATCCGAGAAAATCCAAACGCGTCCAGTTATTTGCTCCCGTTTGAAATTGCGTCCGTTCACCTTCTGGTTGTTTTAATTGGCGCTGCTTATCTCGCGCGAGCTAAACGTCGAAGTGATCCCCCAACACCTACGTAACAGAATCAGGCCTGAGAAGAGACCTATAGCATGACCCCCATTGGACTGTCACCTTACCTTACTGTCGGAGCTGTTCTGTTTGTTGCTGGTGTCGTATGCATGGCCACCAAACGTAACGCAGTCGGCATATTGATGGGTGTTGAACTCGTGCTGAACGCGGCAAACCTCAATTTTGTTGCTTTCAACCGTTTTGGGAAACTGGGGCTGGATGGTCAAATGTTTGCCCTGTTTGTCATCGTCCTGGCTGCGGCAGAGGCTGCGGTAGCTCTGGCAATCGTACTGAACTTTTACAACAATCATTACACAATCGATGTGGATCACGGAGAACAGCTACACGGGTGATCGGTCACCCACAGACCACATGGATCATTTGTCAAACGGACAGAATGATCCCGTATGCGACACTCTTTCGATGAGCAATTATGGATCTCGTAAACCTTCAAACTGATATCGTGTTTTGGCTGGTACTAGCCTGGCTGCTTCCTCTGGCAGCCTTTATTCTGGAACTACTCATTGGAAGTCGGTTCGGAAAGTACGCTGCCGTTTGTGCAATTGGCGGCATTGGCGGATCTTTCTTGTGCAGCCTGATAGCCTGTTTTCTTTGGCTTCAGACATCCGTAACCTCCGAATCACATCCGGAATCTATGGCAACGCATTCCATCACCGAAGGGATCGCCAGCACTCCGGGTCAAATGCCAGCAGCAAACCACGCTGACGATGTCTATCAGTTTGCTACATTTGAAGAACATCCCTCTGAAAATGACGTCTCGTCACACCACGAAGAACATGACTCGGCTGGCCATGACAGCGGTTCCGAACACCACGAAGCACCAGAACTGCTCGGTATGGCAGGATTTGAACGCCCGCTTTACAACTTTGCAACGTTTGGTGAATCCTCTTTGGGGCTCAGTGTCTATGTCGATGGTCTTACCATTGCCATGTTTGTCATGGTGAGTTTCATCGCAACACTCATTCACGTTTATGCGGTCGGATACATGCATGATGAACTGCACGAATTTACAGACCCTGAAGTCGTCCTGTCAGATGGCAACCCTTTAACACGCCCCGGGCGATTCCCTCGGTTTTTCACCTACTTCTCATTGTTTACTTTTTCCATGTTAGGATTGGTTATTGCGGGAAATATTTTCCAGGTATTCATTTTCTGGGAACTCGTTGGCCTCTGCTCTTATCTGCTAATCGGTTTTTATTTTGAACGCAAAACTGCATCCACTGCAGCGAATAAGGCTTTTATCGTCAATCGTGTTGGTGATTTTGGATTCCTGATTGGTCTGATGATTCTCTGGACGTCCTTCAGTTCTTTTGAATTTACAGAAATATTTGGCCAGTTACGCGGTCCGCTCGATACGGAAACACACCGATGGGGGGAAATGCACTACGACCAAGAGGTGCATGGACTGATCCTTCAGAACACGGAAACCGGCGCCGCACAGATGGATCCTGAAACCCAGAATCCTAGGACGGTATCCTACTATCTGCTGGTCGCCGCAGGCCTGGGTATTTTTTGTGGGTGTGTCGGGAAAAGTGCGCAGTTCCCTCTGCACACCTGGCTTCCAGATGCCATGGAAGGACCGACACCGGTCAGCGGCTTGGTGCACTCGGCCACCATGGTGGCCGCTGGTGTCTATCTTGTCGGACGCTTTTATCCGGTCTTTACTCCAGAAGTACTCCTTGTCATCGCCTATATCGGTGGCATTACCTTAATGATGGCAGCAACGATCGCAATCGTTGCAACCGACATCAAACGGGTACTGGCTTACTCCACCATCAGTCAACTTGGATACATGATGCTCGCACTCGGAATTGGTGGCTGGGTAGCGGGTCTTTTCCACCTGCTTACCCATGCTTTTTTCAAGGCTCTGCTGTTTCTATGTTCCGGAAGCGTCATTCACGCCACCCACACTAATGAAATGCCTCAGATGGGCGGTCTACGTAAAAAAATGCCCGCTACCTTCTGGACTATGTTTGCCGGGGTTATCGCAATCAGCGGTCTGGCAATCCCGGGAGTACTGGGATTCGCCGGGTTTTATTCCAAAGATGAAATTCTGGCCAACGCACTCGCCTTCGGAAAAGCCAATCCGCAACACATGATACTATTCTGGCTGCCTATGATCGGTGCAGCGATTACTTCTTTTTACATGTTCCGCCTGTTGTTCATGACTTTTTTTGGTAAACCGCGTGACCAGCACGTCTATGATCACGCCCACGAATCACCACCGGCAATGTGGGTTCCTCTTGCCATTCTGGCCTTTTTCAGTACGGGAGCATTCATCTGTTGGGTGAATCCCGCCGCTTCAGCTGGACTGGATGGAAAAGTACCACAAATCCTTCATGATGCCCTTCCTTTCGTTCACTCCAACACAACCGTCGGACTTTCTGGAATCCAGTTTGCATCATCGGATGCGGTCCACGCGGTTCATGCACAGGCCGGTACCCTTGCCTTGATCATGGCGGTTGGAGGTGCGGTCTTCGCTTACCTCTTCTATGGGGTAGGTATCCTCAACCCCTCCGATGTGCAACGACAGTTTTCACCGATCCACCGTTTCCTGCAGAACAGCTGGTACTTTGATGAACTCTATGACTGGTTATTTGTCCATCCGACTCATCGTGTTGCTCGATGGTTCAGCGGACTGGATCGTAAAGGAATTGACTGGTTGATCGATCACAGTGCAAGTGTCACCGTGATGGTTTCAAGATTGAATGGCGCTTTCGACTACAAAATCGTCGACGGAACGGTGAATCTTGTAGCAAAATTGGTTTATCGTTTGGCCGACTGGCTTAGGGTGATTCAAACCGGTCAGCTTCGGCAGTATGTATTGTTTATTGTTGTGTCTACCATCGGTCTTTTCATGGCAATCATATTTATTGCCAACAAATAGCTGCATACAACGTGAATTTCGCGGTAGCTTATATCCGTGTGAACAGATCGTGACTGAACTTTTGGGATAATAGAAAAGCACTTTAGGAAAGAGATTCGTTTCGATGAACGATTTTAACATTTGGTTAATCACCATCATGGTTTTCCTGCCTACAGCCGGTGCCTTGCTCTTAGCTTTGATGCCGGCGCGCTCGGAGCACATCAAACAAGTCTCACTGTTATTCACAGCTCTGACATTCGTTGTAACCATACTTGTTGCAGGACGATTCGACCTGTCTAACAGTGAAATGCAAATGGTCTTCCGATTCCCTTGGATCAAGTCCTTTAACATTGAATACTACATGGGAATTGATGGCATCAGCTTGCCTCTGGTTATTCTGACCAGTTTTCTGTCCATGCTGTCCATGCTGGCTTCCTGGAAAATTACACCGAACATCAAAGGTTATTGCATTCTATTCCTCCTGCTCGAAACCGGCATGCTGGGTGTGTTTGTCTCTCTCGACTTCTTCCTGTTCTATGTTTTCTGGGAAGTCATGCTGTTACCGATGTACTTTCTGATCGGGATTTGGGGGGGCGGCCGCCGCGAATATTCTGCACTCAAATTTTTCCTCTACACGCTGTTGGGGAGTGTTCTGATCCTGGTAGCCATGTTGATGTTTTTCTACGCAAGCGATGCCACCCTTCTGGAACCCGAAACCATCGCTAAGCTGGGTATCCCGGAAAACGTGAAACATACCTTTGATATTCTTGCGCTTCAACAACTGGGCCAACTCGAGTCCGGAAGTCCTTTCGGTTCCAATTTACAGCTCATCGCATTTGTTCTGTTGTTCATTGGTTTTGCGATTAAAGTTCCGGTCTTTCCTTTCCACACATGGCTACCGGACGCACATGTGGATGCTCCTACCCCGATCAGCATGATCCTTGCAGGTGTCTTACTTAAAATGGGCGGTTATGGGATTATTCGAATTGCCTACCCTATTTGTCCAGAAGGGGCTTATTACTTTGCCGCTCCTCTGGCCCTGCTGGGCGTCTGGAGCATTCTCTATGGTGCCTTCGCCGCCATGGCTCAGACCGATTTTAAACGACTGGTCGCTTATAGCTCTGTCAGTCACATGGGCTATGTCCTTCTGGGTATCGCCGCCTGGGGTGCAACGGCAGATGGCTGGACTCCAGAAACATGGAAAATGGGAATGAACGGAGCCATGTTCCAAATGATCGCACACGGAATCAGCTCGGCAGGTATGTTCTTTATCGTCGGCGTCGCCTACGACCGGGTTCACCACCGGGATTTGAATCAGTTTGGTGGCCTAGCAGCGCGACTTCCAGTATATAGTGGTCTGGCATTTGGAATTTTCTTTGCGGGTCTTGGCCTGCCGGGGTTATGTGGTTTTATCGGCGAAGTATTCGTTGTTCTTGGCGCATACGGTTACAGTAAGCTATTCGGGATCCTGGCTGCCGCGGCGGTTATCCTGACTGCCGGCTATATCCTGTGGACCATTCAGCGGGTTTTTCTTGGTGCCGAATATCGAGGACCTCATGGAGACAACCTCTATCCCCTTGAAGTTCGTGAGATTGCCTGTGCTGTACCACTGCTGATACTGGCGGTCGTTCTGGGTGTTTATCCAGACGCCTTATTGATGTACATGCAGCCATCTGTTGATTTACTAGTGGACAATCTAGCTGAATTCAGCGAACGGGCCACACAACTGGTAGCTGAAAAGTGACGCTTTTTACCCCCTATGAAAAGTCACAGGTTCCTTCTATAACGGCCAACAAAACACTCTGACCTAATGTTAACGTCTCAGAAATGACAACAGACCCCGACTCACACTCTCAATAAAGAACGCATGATGGCTGACTTCGATGCAATGACAACTGAGCTGCAGCGATCGCTGACAGCATTCCTTCCGGAACTGGTTCTGGTCACGGGAATCGTTCTCATGCTGTTTTTCCGGCTGTTCAACTGGGCACATCGCATCCATATGTCGCGTGTGGCATTGGCATGTTCCCTGCTTGCGGGAATTATTGCACTCTGGCAGTGGTTTGCGCTTAATGCCTATATCGACTATCCACTGGCCGAGTCCATTGCTCAACCGTTTGAGATGTTTTCAGGACTTCTGATGCACGACCTGTTCACGGTTTATTTTCGCATTTTTCTTCTCCTTTTCACCGCAATGGTCATCTGGCTCACACAACTTACGGGAATACCCGACCGTATGGATTCTCCTGACTTCTACACGCTGCTCTTTGGAGCGACTCTTGGAATGATGCTCATGGCTTCTTCCAATCATCTCCTCATGGTCTTTATCAGCATTGAAATGGCCAGTGTCCCTTCCTATGTCATGGCAGGATTTCTGAAAGGCCGACGTGACTCCAGCGAAGCAGCTATTAAATATGTCGTTTATGGTGCTGGCGCCGCTGGCGTCATGCTGTACGGAATCAGTCTATTAACCGGACTTTTCGGAACGGCCCATCTGCCTACGCTTGCCACTGAAGTGGTTCATACCGCTGCGAACCACCACTCTTTCGATGCGCACCTGACAACCGTTACCCTGGCTCTGCTCATGATTTTTGTAGGCATCGCCTTTAAACTGGCCGCTGTTCCGTTTCATTTCTGGTGCCCGGATGTTTTTGAAGGTGCATCGACCGAAGTGGCCGCCTTCCTGTCAGTAGCATCCAAAGCCGCCGCACTTGCCTTGTTATCCCGACTGCTTATCAGCGTTACGGACGCTCCGGAACTCGAAACTGCTCGAACCTGGCTTGCTACCGGAATCGCAGCTATCGCAGCCATGACGGCAACTTTTGGCAATCTTGCAGCCTATGCACAGAATAACCTCAAGCGACTACTGGCCTATTCCACCATTGCCCATGCCGGATACATGATGATGCCGATCGCTGCTGCATTGATTATGATTGGTCAGACGAACGATGCAACCAGTGGCGCCGATGCAATCCAATCCATGCTGTTTTACTTGGCGGTGTACCTTTTCATGAATCTCGGAGCCTTTGCGGTTATTGCTTTTATTAGAAATGAGATACGAAGTGAGGACCTGCAAGATTACCAGGGACTTGGACGATCCTCTCCAGTGCTTGGCATATCCATGTTGATCTTTCTATTCAGCCTCACAGGTATTCCTCCTCTGGCTGGATTCTTTTCCAAGTTTTACATTTTTGCTGCACTTTTCGAAGCCGGTGGGTTCAACAATGGAATGTACTGGCTGTTGGTAGTCGCCGCTGTTAACACTGTGATCAGCCTTTTTTATTACGTCAAAATCCTTCGCGTGATGATTCTCAATCCTCCGACCGAAGCCAATGAACAGGTTCAAATACCGCTGATTTCTCCCGCTGGTATCTATAGTTTATGTATTGCTGTTCCCGTTCTACTACTCGGAATATGGGCAGCGCTATACGAAATAACCCCTGCTTTTGCTCAGGCAATCTTTGCCCAGGCTATCGCCCAATGAGGAGTTTCAGCAGTGGCCAATAACACCTCTGTGATTGAACCACTTCAAAATCTATTCTGTAGTCAGCAATGGAGCCTTGAAGGTTATTTGACCAACTCCTGCTTATGGTCAAATAACCCTGACAGGCAGGCTGTCGAACTGTTGGAAACTTTTAGAAACCAGCAGGAACAGCACATACAACAGGTTGCCGAACTTATCAGGCAGCGTGGCGGGGTACTGCCCAAAGGTGGGTATCCCGATGCATTTGCGATTGCCAATTTCCATTACGCTAGTCTTTCTTACCTGCTGAGGGAATTAAGGGGCTATCAGGAACAGATCCTTTCTGAACTATCTGAATGGCAAAAAGGCTGCACCGACGATAATGAAGCCATCGGTCTTTTTGACCAGGTTATCCATACGACTAAGGATCATTTAACACAAACCGAATCGCTGGTTTCAGCTGCGTCCGCAGATCTGTCCTGATTTCATGTTTCCAGACTTCTCAAGTCTTGTGCACGAACTATTCCATGGCACTCATCGACACCCATGCTCATCTAAATGACCCTCAGTTACTCTCCGATATGCCTGAGCTTATAGCACGCGCCAGAAAAGCTGCTGTAACTCAGATTGTAGCAGTAGGAATCTGCCTTCAGTCCAGCCGGGAATGTGTCAGGCTTTCAGAAGAACATCGGGAAATTCACGCCGCGGTAGGAATTCATCCTAACAGTGCTGCTGCAGCTTCACTGGATGACTGGAACCGGATTGTCGAGCTGGCTAGACACCCTCGGGTTGTTGCCATTGGGGAAACAGGTCTGGATCTTTATCGTGATGACACACCGCTGAACATACAACAGGATTATTTTTTAAAGCACATCAGGCTCTCCCAGCAGCTCCGTATTCCTTTTATCGTACATTGCCGGAATGCCGAGACCGAAGTGCTGGCGTGTCTCAAAGAGGCCAGCAAATCGGCCCCCTTACAAGGTGTCCTGCACTCCTTCACAGGAACCCGGGAAACGGCTGAACTTGCGATCCAGCTGGGCATGTATATTTCCTTTGCCGGAATGCTTACATTTAAAAATGCAGAAGATCTTCGATCCGTAGCTCGAGACGTACCTCTTGATCGGGTTATGGTCGAAACAGACAGCCCATATCTTGCACCTGTCCCTGTCAGAGGCAAGTGTAACGAACCTTCTTATGTAACCCATACCGCATCCTGTCTGGCCGATTTACACGGACGCTCACTGGAACAAATCAGTAACATCACAACCGACAACGCTCACGCACTCTTCACCCGAATAACCTCCTCCTGATATCACTTTTGAAGTGACATTATCGTTTGTAAACAGTGCTCGAGGACTTGTTTCCCCGTCATGACATCCGCTTCGATAGCCAGTGCCCAAAGAGAGCATCCTGCCAGGTGATCACACTGCCATTTGACAAGATCTTTCTCCGTGGTGACCACGGCATCCACACCGGATTTTCGTACCCATGATTCCAGTTTTGCACAATCCCTTTTCGTATAACGATGATGATCAGGAAAAACTTCCCACGCCTGTAAATCATAGTTCAATTTTGCCAATGTCTTTCGAAATCCATCTGGGTTTCCAATACCTGAAAAAGCAGCTACCCGTTTGTTGGTGAGTACTTCCAGATTCTCTCTTTTCCCGCTGCTATTGCGCAGTTCCACAGGAACCTGACGAACTTCCACCCTTGACGGCTCGCCCCCACAATAGCGACCCAGTTCTTTCCATATTCCCTCTCGCTTTTCAGGTGTATCCAGGTCTGCTCGGGAGAGCACCATCAAATCTGCGCGTGCCATTCCATACAGGGATTCTCGCAGCATTCCCCGCGGAAACACTTTCCTTCCCCCAAAAGGTGCCAGGCTGTCCATTAGCAGAATATCCAGATCCCTGGCTAGCCTTCGGTGTTGAAATCCGTCGTCCAGAATTACAATATCCGCTCCATGAACTGATATTGCCTGCTTGGCCAGTGTTACGCGATCCTTTCCCTGTAACTGAATGATACCCGGAAGATTTTTTTCAAGTAAAGCACCTTCATCATTCAGTGCACCCGCATGGGATCCGTAACCACGGCTGATCACGGCAACTTTTCTCCCCCGCTGCTGAAACCAGACCGTAAGATAGGAAACAAAAGGCGTTTTTCCTGTTCCTCCCAGAGTAATATTACCCACACTTATGACTGGTACTGTCACCCGGGAAGCAGAGAACAACCCTTTATCATAGGACCAATTCCGAAACGACAGAACCGGCCTGTATAACGCGGACAGAGCGCTGAGTCCCGCTAAAAACACCGTTGCGGTAATCCCTTTGCTTTGACCACTAACCAGATTGCGGAACGATTGATCATTCACCGTAACGCAACTCAATTCTCTAAAAAGACATGTCACTTACGCGGCAACGATCACGGTTGTGTTGATCATTTGCAGAGCAAAACCATTCGCTCAACATCGCCACAGACTGCCATTCTGTTCGACGGAACGCATGTTATAACGATCGGCGTCAGACGCTTCACTTGATGAACTCATCGCCTATCCCTAACCCTGGAAAAAGGCCCCGTAACATAGCAGAAGTAAACTCTCATCGTCAAGCCAGTGTAACCGCCGATTCACTCATCAAACGGATTTTGTTTTAAACCAATGGTGTCCTTTCTGATGTCGTGTGGATAATCTATACGAATCGTACTTTCAATATTCAATTTTGGGTTATAATACGTTCCTGCCGAGGTACGGATAAACGATATATTTTTTCATAAGATAGGCCATCTATGCGAGTTGGAAACAAAGAACTTGTACTGGTTAATGATCGGGTATTAATCCGACTGGAAAAAGCAGATGAACGGACTCAGGCAGGCTTGTACCTGCCGCAGACAGCTGTCAGCAAGGCCTCCGTCCAAACGGGTCGTGTGGTAGAAGTCGGACCGGGAATCCCCCTTCCGGTAGACCCTAACCCGGAGGAAGAACCTTGGCGAGAACATACTAAAGCCGGACATTACATTCCTCTGCAAGCAGAAATGGGAGACCAGGCCATGTTTCTTCGCGACCAGGCTGTCGATGTCAAAGTCGACGGTGATGATTACGTGGTGGTTCCTCATTCAGCAATGCTTGTCTTGTTGCGCGATGATGTTTTTCCTATCACAGATGATGAATAATCGGCACTGCATCATATCACTTGAATAAACAGTAGCGGTTTCCCGTCAGACGCCTGACGCAACGTCTGACCTCAAGCACGCTCAAAGTCGACAGTACCTGCGATGCGGGAAGCCCGAGCGAAGTTATGATTGATTCCGGAGTAATCGGATGATCCGATAGTTCGGCAAGAACCCTTTTCTGTAGTTCACTGAAACTTGAATCTCGATCCGGTGTTTCTTCTATTGCTTCATCCGCAACTCTGCTGCTAGCTATTTCTAACAATGGCCCGAGTTCTTCTATTATTTCCTCCGGTCCCTGTACAAGCTTGGCCCCATCTTGAATAAGCCTGTGGCAACCTCGACTTGCCAAACTGTCAATCGGACCGGGAACAGCAAACACTTCTCTTCCTTGTTCAATGGCATGCCGAGTGGTAATTAACGTACCACTGCGCTGACCTGCTTCCATAACGACAACCCCGAGTACCAACCCGCTGATCAGTCGATTTCTGCGTGGAAATAAAGGACCCAGCGGTGGTTGTGCCAAGGGCATTTCACTCAAGACAACACCCGATGCCGCTATTTCAGAAGATAATTCCGTATGTTCCGGTGGATATACCTTCCCCAATCCACCTGCCATCACTGCCATAGTACGGCCACCTGCTTTCAATGCAGCCCGGTGTGCTATCGCATCAATACCTCGTGCCATCCCACTTACGATGGTAAAACCACACTTAACCAATTCGGTGGTCAAACGTTCCGTGTGACGTTGCCCATATAGTGTACATCGCCGTGATCCCACAATAGCAATGGCCCTGTCATCTTGAGGTAAGAACTCGCCACGAGCGTAGATGATCACAGGAGGATCGTAAATCTCACGCAACATTAACGGATACTCGGATGCATGTAATCCGATAATCCTCACCGCTGCACGTCCGCAGAGAGACCACTCCTCCTCCCATCTCGATCGATCCAGGGATTGCTTCATTGTGCGGGCCTGGTGCAAAGAAACGCCCGGAATTCGTGCCAGTTCCGAAACAGTTGCCTTCACAACTGAAAGGGAATCACCAAAATGCTGAAGCGCGGCACGCACACGTGAAATGCCCCACCCCTTAGCCAGACTGAGTTTCAGTTCACTACGTGTTTCAGGATCAGGATTTTGGACATGCCCCATTTTCTGTATCCCGGTAACTGCATGAAAATCCCATGGCTTCATCTGAGTCGTAAGTTCAATACGAAAGCCGACTTTTTTTAGAGCCGTAAAAAGATTTTACGGCGGTACAGTTCATAAAGGAAAAGCCACCCGATCGTCAAATCCATAGCGTTCCAAAAAACCATATGTACCCGGTTTTCAAGTTTTCCGAAAATCAGTTGACCAATGGACTCAAAGTCAATCACCTGACGAAGCAGGTAAATCGTAATGGCGTTGACACCAATGACCATGAAAAAGAATCCCCATTTGCGCCAACCCCACACATCAACCAGACCGTATAGAACTCCGAGCAGAATAGCACTCCACCCGGAAGTAAACAGTACAAATGAGCTGGTCCATAGATTCTTGTTGATGGGGAAATATTGATCCCAGAAAAGCCCCAGTAAAACACACACCATCCCTGTTCCGATCAACCCGGCCACTTTCCTCATACCGCCGAAAGAACTGCGCAACCAGTGCCCTGCGCAGACTCCGCTCAGGACGGTTGCGATAGCCGGTAATGTGGAAAGCAGACCTTCTGGATCACCGGTTTCACGGTACATCTTTCCTGGAAGCCAATGCTGATCGACATAATTGGTCCAGGTATTTCCTTCTGAAAAGTCACCGGCCCCCAATCCCGGTACTGGTACCCAGGCCAGCAGTATCCAGTATCCGAGCAACAAACCTGCCAACCACAAGATCTGTCCGCGCAGGTTCCAGTGCAGCGTAATCAGTGCTGCAAACATATACCCAAGCCCGATACGACCCAATACGCTGGCACAACGAAGCGATTCAAAATCGAACTTTAAAAGACCATTGTACATCATTCCAAACAGCACCAGCAGCAGCCCACGGCGAATAATCTGCATGCACTGCGTCCCGTGCTTGACGGCTCTTTCCCGACGGGATGCGAGTGCAAATGGAATAGCCACCCCGGAAATAAACATGAACATAGGAAAAATCTGATCCCATGGACTGTAACCATGCCAGGGAACATGCGTAGTCTGTTTCATCATCCAGGTATGACAACCAGGTCCTATCGTTTCTGCCACCGACCTTAGCACAGCGGAACCCCCGGCTATCAAAGCCATGTCCATCCCCCGCAGCACATCGAGAGACATCAGTCGCCCGGGCCGGGGCATTGCTGTTTTTGACATGTGATCGGATTGTGATGCTGACACGGTGTACCGGTCCTTCCAAACAATTCCATACCTTGATAACAGATTCCTGACCTGCGCTTAGTCCACACTGGATTCGATCAGAGATCGTCGAACCAGATCAGGATCTACTTGCTGAACCAGTTCTACCTTTCCCAGAGAAGATGGCAACACAAACTGTGGCGTTCCGGAAATTGCTTTCTTGTCATATCGCATGGACTGGACTACCTGATCCGGGTCAAACATCGAATGCGACTCAGCCCTGGTTTCCCCGTCAGCAAGGCCCTTTCCATCGTGGTTGTCAATCTGTGTTAACCGTGTCGGCAGATTTAATCTGTTGAGCAGCGTGAAAAGTCGGTCTGTGAACTTCTTTTCAACTCGCCCCAGTAAAACTGCCAGACGACTGGCACAGACCATGCCAACGGCAACCGCTTCTCCATGCAGTAATTGATAATTTCCAAGATTTTCAAAAGCATGTGCGAAGGTGTGTCCGAAGTTCAAAACCGCACGTTGTCCTCCCTGTTCGCGTTCATCCTGCTCGACGACCAATGCCTTTAATTCACAACACCGGGTTATCAAAGTACGCAGAACCGCCGCGTTACGAGCATTGATTGAATCCACTCTATCCTCCATGAATTCAAAAAACTGCGCATCCAGAATCACACCGTATTTCACTACTTCTGCTAGGCCACAGCGATACTGCCGGTCGGGTAAACTCTGGAGCACATCGGTATCAATCAGTACACCAACGGGTTGATAAAAACAGCCTATCAGGTTTTTCCCACGAGCGTGGTTGACCGCTACTTTTCCACCAACCGAACTATCAACCTGGGCCAACAACGTGGTTGGCACTTGGTAAAACGGAAGACCCCGGAGATAGGTCGCCGCAACAAAGCCGGCCAGATCACCTATCACACCGCCACCTACCGCACATACCAGGGTACGCCGGTCAGCAGCTATCTGGGCTAACTGATCGTACAAATACTGGGCACTTTCGAGTGACTTGGTTGGTTCCCCGGGTTGCATCGCCACACAGTGCACATCCATCTGATTACGCTCAAAATACGACTGGATCGTACGTGCATGGGTGGTTTCAAGGTTCCTGTCGGTAACCAACAACACGGAAGATACGCGGGACATCTGGGCTGTGGACCATGGCATCCACTCATCCGGACATACCAGTGAACCAGTTGTTACCAGAATATCGTAACTGCGTTCGGCAAGATTAACCGATACGCGATTCACTTCACGGTCTGCCATCCCATCACTCCTGAAACCGAGTTACCGGATCATACGCAGGGAAAAAACGGCAACCGGTGCCTTATTGTCTTTAAGACCCGGTTAATGATCACCGGAAAGGGCGGTGTCCGAGTCCCAGTTGACCACGGTTGCATCTGCCCAGAGCCTCTCCAGATCATAAAACTCACGAACTTCCTGGCTCAAAACGTGTACTACCACATCGCCATAGTCCAGCAAGATCCAGCGGGACTCACCGTATCCCTCGATCCCGTGCCTTTGCTCGCCCAGTTTTTCATACGCGTGGTCAATTTCATCCGCGATTGTACGAACATGTCTCTTGCTGGTTCCAGTAGCGAGAACAAAAAAGTCCGTTATCGGAGTCAAGGTCCGCAGGTCAAGAATGGTAACGGAGCTTGCACGACTCTGGTCAGCCACGCGGGCACCAAGGCAAGCTCGTTCATGGGATCCGGATGGCTTCAAAATGATGATTTCTTGTCAACAGGATTTCGCAATACCAACTGTGGCTTCAGTTACCTGATTCTCAGTTTGATTAAAACACACCCATCGCCTGCAGGCTATAACGCACGATTAAACCTGCAAACACAACACTGACCATGCTCATCAGTTTGATCAGAATATTTAAGCTGGGACCGCTGGTATCCTTGAATGGATCGCCGACCGTGTCACCGACGACACCTGCCTTATGCGCTTCGCTGCCCTTGCCTCCAAATTTCCCGGTTTCAATGTACTTCTTTGCATTATCCCACGCACCACCTGAATTGGCCATCATGATAGCCAGTGCAAAACCGGAAGTCAGACCACCGGCAAGTAGTCCTATGACGCCACCAACACCCAGGAGAAGCCCGACAACCACCGGCACAACCAGCCCCAGCAGTGCGGGCAGAATCATTTCCTTCTGGGCTGCCTTTGTGCTGATTGCAACACAACTGGCATACTCGGGATCTGCCTTGCCTTCCATAATACCTGGTATATCTCGAAACTGCCGGCGCACTTCCATCACCATGGAATTAGCTGAACGCCCAACCGCTTGCATCGTCATGGCACTGAAGACATAGGCAAGCATCACACCCAGGAACATGCCCACCAGGATTTTCGGGTTCATTAACGTGACATCGTAATAACGGGCAAAATCAGGAATGGTCGCATCATGAAGCGCGATAATTCTTGAGTTGCCCTTTACCAGTGCATCCGGGGCAATCGCACTTCTAGCGATGGCATCATTCTTATCTGTCTTATCAAAGTTTTCAATCGCCAGAGGATCGAACACCAGATGGATCTGATTCTGCTCTGCCGATTCACCTATTTCTAGAATCAGGCTGTTACCCAGTTTGATAAATTCACCGGCATCCTGCTCGGTCTGAACCGAAGTTCCCCAGCGATCAAAGCCCACACGCACTTCCTCAATATAGGCGGCCAGCAAGGCAAGAGCGGTTAGAGCCGCTGAACCGATAGCAAATCCTTTTCCGGTCGCTGCAGTTGTATTGCCAAGACTGTCAAGCTGATCGGTTCGTTCACGAACAATAGGATCCTGTTTGGTCATTTCCGCGTTGCCACCGGCATTGTCAGCAATGGGGCCATACGCATCGGTCGCCAAGGTAATCCCCAGCGTGCTCAGCATGCCAACCGCAGCGATTCCCACCCCATAGAGTCCAAGCGCGTAAACTTCAGGTGACGCAAAATCGAAGTCCGTAGGGAATCCGAAAGCAAGCAGAATAGCGGCCCCGATAACACAAATCGGCACCCATACGCTGTACATACCCTCGCCTACACCGGCGATAATGACCGTGGCCGGTCCGGTCTCAGCCTGTTTGGCAATACGCTGCGTTGGAGCATACTCTTCACTGGTTGAACGTTCGGTCCAGTGGCCAATTACCAGTCCGGCTAACAGACCAACAACGATAGAAGCCGTCAGTTTCCAGGCAATGTCCGGCAGTAAAATGTAGCAAAGGATAAAAGCCGCGCCCACAACCAGGATGGACGAAAGGTTGATTCCTTTGGCCAGCGCCTTAAGCAGATTTTTCTGACTGGCCCCTTCTTCTGTCTTCACAAAGTAAACACCGATGATCGACAGTATAATTCCGACCCCACCCAGAGCCATGGGCAGCAACAGTGCGCGTACCTGATCTTCATGTCCGGATCCAGCCATAGCCGCAACACCCAGGGCCGCTGAAGCCAGAATCGATCCACAGTAGGATTCATAAAGATCGGCCCCCATACCGGCGACATCACCTACATTATCGCCTACATTGTCTGCAATCGTAGCCGGGTTACGGGGATCATCTTCGGGTATTCCCGCTTCCACTTTACCCACCAGATCAGCCCCGACGTCGGCAGCTTTGGTAAAAATTCCACCCCCAACACGGGCAAACAAAGCCTGGGCACTCGCTCCCATTCCGAAACAGAGCATGGTGACAGTTATTTCTTCCAGACCAAATTCGAACCATCGTAAACCCATGTACCAGAGGGTAATATCCAGTAGTCCCAGACCAACCACAGAAAACCCCATCACCGCCCCACTTTTAAAGGCAACCTGTAACCCCTGGTTAAGGGACACTTTTGCGCCGGCTGCGGTTCTCGAACTGGCCATCGTCGCAGTCTTCATTCCGAAGAATCCGGCAAGTCCTGAGAAAAATCCACCCGTGAGAAAGGCGACAGCGACCAGATAAGACTGTACGCCCAACACGGCCATCAATAGGAAAACAAAAAACATGACAACAAAGAAAATAAAAACCACCTTATATTGCTGCTTTAAATACGCCCAGGCTCCGTCTTGTACATGCCTGGCAATGCGAATCATATCTTCATCGCCTTCATCGGAACCTTTCATTTCATTATAAAATTTGAAGGCAAAAGCGAGCGAGACGATTGATAAACCGATAGCCAAACCCCAAATTCCCCATTCCAGAGTTGTTGGAGGCGGGACAGCCAAACCGGATTCATGAGAATCCTGCGCCCA
>CAXEIY010000317.1:0-17358 GCA_963996245.1 uncultured Planctomycetia bacterium
AGTCGAACAGACCGATCCGCACCCTCTCCTGCAAAAAGGAACCTCTGGAAATATAGCCTCCTAGCCGGCATTGTTCTGCTTTGTATTACAGGGATTATCACGCAGTTCTCACCTTTCACGACGTCCAACATCCAGGATAATCCTCGTGTACAAAACATCTATCTTCGCACGTCATCCCATATTCGAACCCGTCAGACAGAGCAAACCCTGGATTCCGAACGCCCTTTTGTAATACGCAGCCAAAGACCAGATATCGACGACGATCAGTTGGCGGCAACTCTGGAAGACGCCATCTACCGTGCTAAAGATGGTGACATCATTTCCATTCAGAATTCTGGCCCCTTTATTTGTCCTCCCATCCGAATTCGGAACAAGGCAATTACCTTGATGGCGGCAACGGGAACGCGACCTCGGATCCAGCTGAACTCCACCTATGTGAAACAGTCAGCTCCCCTAATCTGGTCCGATTCTCCTTTAATTCTTGAAGGCCTCGATCTGGAATGGAATGCTTCACAGGCAACCTCCATAAAACCTGCAACAAAGTGCACTGTCATCGTTGACCGAGGTACGTTCTTTGCAGCTAATTGTCGTTTTTTTATTTCCAATGGAACTGCGGGAATCTTATTACGCGATGTACCGAAAACTGTCTTTCGGAACTGTGAAATACATTCCGGATCAGGTAATGGCATCGTATTAAGTGGCAACATCAAACGGAGCTTAAGGATTACCAACGGGATCCACAGCGGACGCACAACATTAGCCATCCCGTACCGGCGTGGAGGTGTGCCACCTACATCCGTACGAGTCAAGAACTGCACTATCGTCAATGATCATTTTTTGGCATTGCGCGTGCTGCGCCCGGTTCCTCGAAACGCACTAAGGCCTCTTCGAGTCAACAAACCACTACGGATTGAAACGACTACCAGTGCCCTGCGATGCAGCGATGCCATCATCACCCTGGCCATGAGCGGAGAACTTCCGATCAATCGTAAACCACTACGGAATTCCATTCTCACTCGTATGCTAAAATGGAATGAATACCGCAATCTTTACGACTCCGGAGGTCTCTTTGTCAGCCTTCGTCAATTAGGTGAAAATGATTCAGGTCCGGCACCCTGGTCTCCCCAAAATCTGGATGACTGGAATCACTTCTGGAACCTGAACAATACAGGATCCCAACACCGCCCTATTGAATTCGAACAGCCCAACCTCATAAGAACCATTGCTGGTATGACTGAGCCAATTCCTGCTAGCTATTTCCGCCTCCGTTTTGACAATTCTAGTCGTCGACCGACATCTGTCGTGAAACCTTTCGGTGCTCGGCTTAACCATGTGGGCCCTGGATCTGCCTATGATCTCTGGAAACAAACGCCGGATTACCGCAACTGGTTCGATCCCCGTGACTTCTAGGGAGGCCTCTCTTATCTTGGCTTGCATACGCTCAAACCAACATAGATCCTGATCTGTTACGATCCAGCATCAACCAGGTAACCATGACTTTGCCACTTTGCAAACCATGGTATAGGCTGGATCAAACATGTTGCCCAATTCGTAACGTACACACTGGGCCAGTAACAGATTGGCTCCCAGTGCATCGAGTCCAAAATCCTGCTGCAGCCAGATTAACATCTCCGTCGTTGCAATTTGAGTAGCTTCGTCGAGCGGTCTGGCATTCCCTGTGGTAAATATCCATTGATCATTTTCACCTCGAGGCCAACCAATCGTTTTTCCTTTCTGCAGCCGCAAAGTAATTTCGACATCCATAGATATTTCAATTCCCGATCCCACAATTTCACCGTCTCCCTGAACCGCATGGCCATCTCCGAGGAAAAACAAGGCTCCAGGTTCAAAAACGGGAAAATAGACTGTAGTTCCAACTGTAAAACCCCGGTAGTCCATATTTCCACCATGTTCAGCCGAAGTGGCAGTTGAGATCGCCTGTCCACCTTTTGCCGCTACACCAAAGCAACCGATCATGGGATCCAGCGGCAATTCAATCGCACCCAACTTAGATTCTGGCCGCTGTAATATCGCTGTTCCTCTAGACACATCGACATCCCATTCTGCAAGAGGTGCGTCCAAGGGTAACTGAGGAACATAATCAGGGCGCACAACGTTGGGTGCAACGGACGACCCACAGAAACCATAACTCCGATTGGGCCTGATGGAATCAAGCTCCACAACCAGAGTGTCACCGGGTTCTGCATCTTCAACATAAAAAGGCCCCGTTTGAGGATTCCCTCGTTGGGTAACTGCGTTACGTTCGTGGTCAAATCCTCGAGCGTCAACGGTTGTAGTGAAAATCTGGTCTCCGTCCGAAACACGCAATACCGGGTCATGGGAACCCAGTGTTCGATAGTAATGAGTTGGTACAAATGAATGTTTCATTAAGTCAGCTCCCTTTCCCTCTAAACGGGTAACGCCCTAACCAGCCCCTGCCTTTTTGGATCCATCCGCTAGACGATCTATGTACTATCCAAGAAAAGTAAACTTCTGGAGAGATGGACAATCTTCCTTCACCAAACCCCGTGACACCGCTGCAGACATTGTCACTTCTCCAACATAAATATCTCCGTGAGAATCTACCCATATATCATGTGGCGCAACAAAATCACCTGGTTGATATGGATCTTTTCCACCTCCAAAGCGGCTCAAGAGTTCACCTGATGGACTGAAAATACTCACCCTTCCACCGGTCCGGTCAGGTTGAGGATCTGACAAGCCAGCGTGCCAACCTAGTTCTGCGACAAACACCCGGTCACCTGAATCGAGAAACACTTCACAAGGACGTGCAACATCGGTCCACTGATCAAGAAATTCGCCTTCAGAATTGAATATCTGAATGCGACTGTTTTCCCGGTCCGCCACAAACAGCCGGCCATCCGATCCAATACCGATACCGTGTGGCAGATGAAACTGACCTGGTCCATCTCCTGGTTCTCCCCAGGAAAGAAGAAACCTCCCCTCTGCGTCAAACTTATGAACACAGCAGTTTCCGTATCCATCTGTAACAAACAACATTCCATCCGGCGCGACCGCCAGATTGGTAGGCAGGTTAAACGGGCCACCTGGCTGGGTTATCGTACGGTAGTCACTTCCTGTAACTCCGGTATCGCTCGCTAACCCACTAGTTCCTAAAGTCATCAACTTCTTACCTTCGGTGGTATAACGTCGAATTGTATGATCACAGTCATCGGTCAAATAAAGAGTGTCGTCTCGACCAATCCAAATACCGTGAGGCCGCACGAACTCGTCCTCTCCCCATGCCGTTACGAACGATCCATCTCGTTCCAATACGATTAAAGGATGCTCACCTCGATTGAAAACATAAACGCGGTCTTGTGAGTCCGTCGCCATTCCAACTGCTTCAACAAGATCCCAACCGTCAGGAAGCTGTTGCCACGTTGAGTCGGCTTCGTACTGAAAGTCATGATTCCCTACTCGATGCTGTACTGACATGGTGTGCTCACCTTAAACAGACACGGAAAGACATACGTTGCTCGCAAGTGTTAATGTCCAAAAGCTGGCACCTCTTTCCAGCTCCCGGTCGCCACCATAGCACCATCGCTGACAGGATTAAACAGAGAGCATCACAATTTCTGTTTCCGTGCTGCAGGCATCCACCGTTCAGATTGCACGAAATCGGACCATCGTTATGCACACACCTGAAAGCAGAAACCAGCATGTCAGAATAGCGTTTCAATCGGCGGAGATTGTTCCAGCCAACTTAACAGGCCCGTTGGCACACCACGTTCCAGTCGAAGCTGGCCTAAATCAAACAAGCTATTCATTACACTCGACACAAGGTGGGCCGGACGATAGGCCTCGGTTGCGGCATATCTGGCCAGACGGTCAGACTTCCCAATTACTTGTCCCATCTGCAGACCACCGCCGGCAAACGCAAGCGTTGTAAGACCACCGTAATGATCGCGTCCACCATTTCGATTACGGCGTGGTGTTCGCCCCATTTCGCCGGTAATGATCAATAATATTTTGTCTGACAACCCTCGCTGCTGAACGTCATCAAGAAATGCGGCAACGGCATGATCCACCTGTGGACCCAGCATCGACATACCACCAAGATCCCTGGGACTGTTCTGGTTACTGTGAAAATCCCAACCACAATCTGAAACAGTAATGAATCCACAACCCGCTTCACATAGGCGGCGAGCAAGAAGCATTTGTTTTCCCAATAAATTGGAAGCACGACTCATGTCAAACCAGCGGTGCACCGCTTCATTTGAAAAAAGATGGCTCGTATCGTAACGGGCAATCGTTTTCGCATCTTCCTTGGACCAGTCAAACGCTTCCGCAACACCCTTTACGATGACGTCAAAGGCCTGTTGCTGATATTTGTCCGTAAGATTGAGCTTGGTCGATGTTTCAAATCGACGTTTCATAGTATCAAGCGCATCCATCAAATACCGACGATCTTGAAAACGTCCACGCGTTAACCGCATTTGCATGTTCTGCTGAAGATCACCACCCCCAACGGGGTTAAATGCGGAATACGAGGATCCAAGATCTCCTGCGGACGTCAATGTAGGCAAGGCTTCCGTCTCGAAGTTTTTTTTAAGCTTCAAATCAGATTGAACCACTTCGGGTAAAATCAGAATATTTCTCGGGATACCTGTCTCCGGATGATTGGTGCCTGCCATGCGTGCATAGGCTGCCCCCATGGTTGCGTTCAACGGATTGCCGCCACTAGCGACCTGTTGGTAAGTATGGCTGGCATTACCCGATCCATATGACCGGACCACGGTCAGTCGTTCAGCACGTTGAGCTAGCTGCGGAAACGTACCGCCAAAGGTGACTCCCGGTATCCGTGTTTTAACTTCTCCGGTAGCGCTGTGCACTTCCACCGGCGCCGTCATCTTGGGATCAAACATCTCAATGTGAGGAGGACCTCCCTGCAAAAAAAGCAGTACGACAGCCTTGTCCTCCATCGATATGCCGGCCCGAGCAGCTGCCTGTTTCATGGCCAGCAATTGAGAAAGTCCGAATCCCCCTAAACCGCACGTTCCTATTTGAAGAAAGTCGCGACGCGACTTGCCTTCACAATCATGTGACAAACGGGACTCGCAGACGTGCAACATTCAGATCATCCTCCATGTCGGTTCAATCGTTTCAACTAAGATTGACCTCTATTGCAACTTTACTCCATTTTCTCCGTTGAGGAAAAGAGAAACCGGTCACTCTTGTCTTTCTAAGCCTCTATTCAGAGGATCGTATACGGGTATCGCTCAACAGTCGATCAACTGACGATGGTCAACTGGAGAACCATTCATCTGGACCATTCCTTCTGCAAAAGTTTCAGTGCGTTATCCACACCAGCAATCACCCGGTCCACTTCATCACAGGAAATGCAGAGCGGCGGTG
The DNA here is from genome assembly GCA_963996245.1 of uncultured Planctomycetia bacterium. Lineage (GTDB taxonomy): Bacteria > Planctomycetota > Planctomycetia > CAXEIY01 > CAXEIY01 > CAXEIY01. The sequence continues at coordinate 5,380 of CAXEIY010000317.1, forward strand.
AAAAATGCACGATATTTCCAGTCGCACGCAACAGCAAACCCTGCTCTCGAAAAAATTCATTCAATCGGTCAGTCAGTTTCCGTTCAGGAGGTAGCGGCGTCTTTGACGATCGATCGGATACCAATTCTATGGCCAGCATTAAGCCTCGCCCTCTCACATCCCCAATAAGACTGTGATGATCCATCAGTGCCTGCAGGCATTCTTTGAAATAGGCACCTGTTGTTTCCGCGTTATCGACCATCTTTTCCTCAAGAAGAATTTCAATATTCTTGAGACCCGCCGCAGCGGTAACAGGATGTCCAGAAAAAGTGAAAACATGATGGAGCTGGTTACCCGTTCCCGTAAATACCTCGGCAACTTCTGAACGAACAACAGTTGCCCCCAAGGGCAGATAGCAACTGGAAATTCCTTTGGCAACGGTCATAATGTCAGGCACAATTCCCCAATGCTCACTGGCAAATAGTTTTCCGGTCCGACCAAACCCGGTAATGACTTCATCCATCACCAAGAGAACTCCATAACGGTTACAAATTTCACGCACCATCGGCCAATATTCATCCCCCGGAACAACTGCACCTGGACCGCTGGTAATCGGTTCTGCGATAACGGCTGCAACGGTTTCGGGTTTGTGAAACTGGATAAGTTCTTCTATCGCTTTCGCACAAAGAATCGCACATTCCGAACTTGAACGGCTGCCATATTCACACCTATAAAAATGAGGTTGAGGCGCATACAACATGCCAGGGACACCTGGTTCATAGTCGGTGCGAGGAGAAGAAGGAACGGATCCTAGCCAAAGGACACCGCCACTCGCTCCATGGTACGAACCGCGGCGACTGATAATCTTATAACGACCGTGTTCACCACGACGATGATGATATGCCCTGGCGATCTTCAAGGCGGTTTCATTTGCAAGAGAGCCACCACTGACAGGGAATACACGGGAAAGACTTCCAGGAGCCAATTCCGCGATGCGCGACACGAATCGAACGGTTTCCGGAACGACCGTGACCTGAGGAAAATAATGGATCTGGCACATCTGATCATAGACAGCCTGGGCAATCTCTGTCCGGCCATAGCCTACGTTGACCGATGCATATCCGCCGTTAACATCCATCCATTCCTGGCCTTCAGAATCCGTCACATGGATTCCTTTCCCAGACACTATTACCAGTGGCCCTCCTTCCTGCTCCGTCTGATCCCAACTGCGATTGTGCATCCACAGATGGTCTAGCGCATCGTCACGTAATGCTTTCGTCTTTCCTTTGGTCATCCCGTAATCTGTTCCTTCCTGCGCAAACTCTTTATCGATAATTCCTGAGCTCCAAAACAAACTATCTGGACAAACTCATTTCGGGGTATTTTTCCTGTTACCGGCATTTGAAGAGCCTAACACCGCTGACGGATACACCTTCATGGCTTAAATGCACCAAAGCGACCTTTCGTTCAAGGTCTATTAGAGATCTTTTCCCGAAACACCTCAGCGACATGGTATCCTTCAGGACAATCCTGAAATCGGATCGCCATGATAGACATGGTGAGGTCGATCCAACTCATCACGCCACGCGGCAGTCGAGGGAATTCCCAGCGATTGGTAAATAGTCGCAGCCATATTTTCCGGCTTTTGGGGATGGTCTGCGGGATAGGCAGCCCACTTGTCGGACGAACCGATAATGGTCCCGCCCGGTACCCCTCCTCCCGCGAAAAAGACCGTCTGCACCGCCCCCCAGTGATCACGCCCTGGTCCACTATAAGACTCTGCCAAGGTAGACAACTTGGGAGTTCTTCCAAACTCACCGGCCATGACAATCATGGTATCGTCCAACATTCCGATACTTTCCAGATCATCCAACAATGCTGAGATTGCGCGATCCGTTGGTGGGAACAGTTTGTCCTTAAACCGTACAAACGAATCACCATGCGTGTCCCACGTCTCATTATTACCAAGATTAACCTGGACGAGATTGACTCCTGCTTCAACCAGACGAAAAGCCATTAACAAGGACCAGCCAAAACTGTTCCTGCCATAGCGATCCTGGACACGTTCATCCGCACGCGTCACATCAAAGGCGCCTCTAACCTTCGGGTCAACCAGCAGTGAAATAGCCGCCTGACGATGACGATCAAACGACTCTACTTCCGCTGCTGCATCAAGCTGTTGGCGTTGATTTTCGATTTCGTCGAGCAGTCCTTTCCTTCCGTTGAGCCGCCCGAGACTCAGTCCTTCAGGAAGATGAAGATTGGGTGCCTGATACACACGCTGGTCCGGAGATTGTGGTGGTTTCTTTGAAGAATTTGGAAAGGTGTACTCGGGATAAGCTCCCCTCCAATTGGGGTTCCCATATGGAGACGCTTCGATAAACCATGGATCCCGATGACTCCCCATTTGTCCACCGTAAGCTCCGGGAATAACGCCACCGGACCAATGAACCAGACGTTCTGGAAGAACCACAGCCGGAGGAAGATTACTTGCATGGGATTGCACTGCATTGCCGGCTACCGAAGCAATCGAAGGCCAATCACTGGGACGAGGTTTCCGATCGCCCTGAAACCCCTGTGGCGTCTCACTGCGTCCGGTAAGCATGAAAAAATGACCAATGGTATGAGAGTTGGTGGGATGTGTTAAAGAACGCACCAATGACCAATGGCGACTGCGTTGTGCGAGCATCGGCAGATGTTCGCATATCTCAACACCAGGAGAAGCCGTTGCTATCGGATTGAATTCTCCCCTCACTTCCGATGGGGCATCGGGCTTTAAATCAAAGCTTTCGTGTTGCGCCAAGCCCCCGGAAAGAAATATGTAGATGCAGGATCTGGCGCTCTTCGCTGGCAATGGAGACGCAGCTGCAGCTCGCAGCGGGCCCAAATGGTTCATTCCCAGACCCAGTAAACCTATTGCTCCAGCCTGAACAGACATGCGACGCGTGATAACTGGATGCCGCAACGACGAATGCTGTGCGATTTTCATGACCTAGCTCCCCGGTCTCATCGAAGTAACCGGTATTTATTGTCTCGAAATAGATCTCCTACCGCAATGGCCTTTTGGTCCCGATTACCCATCTAGTACTCTGTTGCAGATCCGATTTACCTCTCCATTACCTAACCGTGCCAACCATGATTCAAGTGAATGACCAGGAAATACTGGCACCGTATCACCAATCCCAAAGCGACCACCTGGCAATCTTTACCCATCGATAGCAGTCCTGCTATCGATCAGTTCCTGCATATATCGTTAATACACATCGTTACAATATCATAAGAACTCGCATTCGTTGCCCTTCTCCACTCCAATCGTCAAGGTTGATATGATCCTAAACAACATGGGCAAACCGATTTCCTTTTTCTGCCCTTCCCCCCAGCTACCGTTCATTGAAATAATCAAAACCGTCCCTGCACTTTACTCATTTACAAAAAACCAATGCAGCTTCGTCAACTCGGAAAAACCGGCATTGATATATCAGAAATTGCACTGGGAGCTGGGCCTGTTTCAGAACTCATGGTAGGTCTTGATCACCCTCAGCAACTTGCCACGGTCAGTCAGGCATCAGAGATGGGCATCAACTGGGTAGATACCGCAGCCACATATGGTAATGGGACATCCGAAAGAACACTGGGACGCGCCTGCTCTCCAATACACCATCCTCAAGTCCATGTTGCGACAAAGGTCCGACTATCAACGGATGAACTGGACGATCCTGTTAGAGCTATCCGTAGCTCACTGCACGACAGCCTGTCTCGCCTTAATCGCACCCGAGTTACGCTTTTGCAGCTCCACAATTCTATTACCTGCAATCGAGGAGACCTGCCTACCTCCGTCACTCCAAACGACGTGCTCCGGTCAGGTGGTATTGCGGACATTTTTGAACAACTTCGACAGGAAGGCCTGGTTGATCATTTCGGGTTAACTGGTCTTGGAGATAGCGTCTCTCTAGAAAGCGTGATACGACAGGGCCCATTTGAAACCATCCAGATCCCCTGGCATCTCCTGGTTCCGTTATCCGGATCCGATTGCCACGCGGGATCGATCGATGTTGACTATGGCAGGCTTCTGGACCTGTGCAAACAAACAGACATGGCGGCGCTTGTAATTCGTGTCTTTGCCGGGGGTGCGATCACCGGAAAACCGCCCAGCCGTCACACGCATCGGACACCCTTCTTCCCTCTGGATCTCTACCAACGTGACCAGCAAAGAAGCGAACAACTCAAGCGTGTCTTCCCCGTCGAACTTTCGCTCAAAGAAGCCGCGGTCCGTTTTGTTCTTGGCCACGAAGCCGTTTCATCTGCCATTATTGGATTTGCGAATCCCGAAGAGGTAATCGAAGTCTGTCACTACGCGTCAAAAGGGCCACTGGATGAGGAGCTCCTCTCTCGTTGGCCTCAAGCTCTTCCAGATTAAGCTTTGCAAAACCGGCTGGTGCCAGCCTCCAGTACCCACGACCAATGATACTTCCTTACCTGACGTCTGCCGTATGTCTCTGACTCCTGACAATCAGAAGGCACCAATCTGCTAATGCGTGCCTGACACTCCACCATCAAGTCTCTGTCATCAATGGTTAGGTGTGGGATTCACTTGTACCTGAGGAGCATACGGTCTTTGTACTCCAAACATATTCATCACCGATCTATTGTTTTTACTTTTTTCAAATGGGCATCAAAAAAACGGATTGTACTCGCGGATGCCTTTTCCAAATACTTACCGGAAAAGGAATGGCCGGCGCCTTCAAGTGGAACTAGCTTCACATCCACCTCCGCAGAAACCAAGCGATCATAAATCCATACTGACTGTGCAAAAAGAACTTCTGGATCCCTTGTTCCGTGAAGAATAATACTGGGAGTTGCATTGGGAGTAACCCAGAATAAGGGACTGGCTCGTACATGCAGCCGTCTCGTCTCCGTCGTTAGTGACTTGCCAAGAAATATCTTAAATACTTCTCCTGCACGGTCCCAGATTCCATATTCTCGGGTAAAGTCACTTGCCTGAGACCAGGCTGCAACACATTGGACTCGATGCGGGTAATCCAGATGGGTATGGGTTCCTCGAAATTCCGGAACATCGCTGGTAACTCCCATGAACTGGGCTAAGTGACCACCCGCAGAATTTCCCATTACGCCAATCTGAGCTGCATCAATTCCATAACGGTCCGCATGAGCACGCAACCAGCGGACTGCGGCATTGCAATCGTGAATCTGAACAGGCCACTGATACTTCGGTGCCAGACGATAATCAATGGTCACAGCAATATAACCGCATGAGGCTAATTTTCGAACAAACGAGTCCCAGCTCGATCGATCTCCACCTACAAATCCACCACCGTGAATGCAGACCACTGCTGGTAGACGCCGCAGGTCTGCTGTTTCGGGACGAGCCATATTCAGTTTCAACGATTGCCCGTCAGGGCGAGCATACTCGATACCTGATTTGAATTCGATTTCCGCAGCCAGATGGCTCCGATCCGAAAGAGCGAAAAAAATCGCACCACTGACAATCGCCACTCGCAGAAGAATATTCGATCGAAATAAGTATGTGCACATGGGAACAGAAAAAAACGAGCTGCCGACAACGGATTCCATAAGACTACCTTTCTGTCAGTTTTTCACAGCAATACTCCCCTCCTGAATCAACGCTATGGAGCCCCCAAAGGGACCAGGAGGGTTTTCCGCCAGGATTCCTTTCCAACCCAAAACCTCAACGCGCTGTCGAGAAGTGGCATACAACGATAAATCGTTGAACGCATCCGCACCGTGTGATCGCATCCCCATTTTCATGGTGAGCGTTCGGAAAGATCATAACTGCGAATCTCGCGATCATTCCGCAGATAGACACTGCGATTAGCAAATGCCGGATGAGACCAGACAACCTCTCGGTTACCAATATTGTGAGTTGGATCGATTAAATGCGCACGACTGATTTCCTGATATCCTGTAGCATCCATCTTGGCGATGATGAGATCGCCGAAATCGTTGGCCAGAAAAAAGCGATTGGCATGCTTGACAGTAAAAACATTGGCCCAGGAAGCAGGACGATTCCCTGTAGAAGGCGCAAATGTTGTCCAGCGCCGCTTTCCCGAAAGTAATTCTGCACAGGCATAACGTCCGTTGTAACCACAGGCATAGATATAGCCCTTGTCCAGAAACGGCGTATTAAAGACTCCCCCTATTCCACGCGTATTGTTACCCGTCCAAAGAATAGAAGCAGTCGGAGCAGTGGGTGCCAATTCAATAGCTGTCGACTGACTGGCATAACTCATTAGATACAGAATGTTGTTTTCTACGCGAGGTGCACCGATGGACATTGCATACGTTGGTTTAACGGGCAATGACCAGAACAAGTTTCCCGTGTCAGGATCGAGACTGTTTACCGACTCACCATGCCATACAATCAGTTGGCGCATTCCTCCGTTTTCGTAAATCATCGGCGAACAATAACCAGGTGAATCGCCATCCAACGCGCGCCATATTTCCCGACCGGATGAGATGTCAAACGCCACTACGGTACTTCCCTTGCCCCCAACCATGCAAATGAGTCGGTTGCCATCAACAAGAGGATGAGAAGAAAATCCCCATTCAGGAGTTGTGACACCATATTCTCTGCCAAAAGAGCGAGACCATAGGACCGTACCATCCGCTGCGTCGAGTGCCAGAAGATCCCCTTCTGCCCCCAGAGTGAACAGACGTCCCCCGACGATTGTCGGGGTAACTCGAGGACCGATGGCATAGCGGGCAACGGAGGTATAGGGGCAATCGTACTGATACGTCCAGAGCTGTTTTCCGTCGGCTTCACGAATACAAACGATCCGTTCCTTTCCGGGAATCAATCGACGGACGAAATTCTGATTGTCCGGAGGTTTCCCTTTATGCAACAGGCTGGCAGTGCGAGGGTCACCATCCATTATCCGGTCCATCAGAAAAACTCTACCTGCGGCCACTGCTGGGCCTGAATAACCAGCACCAACCGAAACACTCCAACGAAGCCGCGGCCCCGATTCCGGAAATTGCTTGAGAATCCCGGTTTCTCTCCAGACACTATCCCGCTTTGGACCAAGCCACTGAGGCCAGTCATCTGCGAAGCACAAACCTGTTGCAATGAACACTGTCAGCGTGGCGATAAATCCGGAAAACGTCGGAACGGACTGAATATTTTTCACGAAACACACTGCTCCCACTCTCAGATAATCCGTCAGTTTTCCAGATTTGTGACAGCCGATTATATCATTTGTTTCCAGGCCAACATTCAACTGGGCCTTCGAGTTTCCGATCCCTATCAGTGACATGATCCTGGAACAAAATGACATCATCTCCTTCCATTCAGACAGGAATTTCATATGAAATATCTCCCGTCAAGATACCGGAAGCTCAAAACCTGCGCGATATTGCCGATGCAACAATTCATTGGCCTGAGTATCCGAAGGAAAGGTCTCCGAACGGGGATCAAATTCCAGTCGTCGTCCCGTAAAATACGCAATATTCCCCAAGTGACACAACAATGAAGAGTAATGTCCTTCCTCAATATCGGCTATGAGATCTTCGTGCTTACGGCTTTTAACACAATCAATAAAGTTCTGATAGTGTCTTCCCTGATCCACCCACTTACGCTGACAGGAAGGCCCTTTTTGATCACGATAAAAAACTCGATAGCCATCCCTGTCGATCATCATGAAGCCTTCGTCACCATAAAAAATATTATCATTATCCATCCGATGACCGGTCATTCGATAAGGTGTGAAATCCCGTTGTTCAAACACATAGAGGAAATCGTCATATTCCCATGTTACGACCATCGCATCGGGAAACTCCTGAGCGCCTCCCTGCCAGCCCAGCTTGGCTCCGCTGCAACTGACTGCTTTCGGAGATTTCAATCCCAGAGCCCAGCGACCCAGGTCAATCTGATGAACACCATCATTACCGATGTCTCCCGTGCCGTACTCCCGCATCCAGTGCCAACTCCCATGAAAACGATTTTGATTAAACGCCTGTTTTCGAGCCGGTCCTAACCACAAATCATAATTAACACCAGCTGGAACAGGCTCATCTGCACGATCCTTGAGTTTCGGCCGTTTCTGATTATTGATCGCCTTGGCCATAAGAACTTTTCCTATAATCCCTTTTTGGAGCAGCTTCCAGGCTTCCTGATAATGAGGTGACGCTCGAAGGTTTGTTCCATGCTGTACGACACGCTTGTACTTTCTGGCTATCTGAACCGCCAGTCGTCCTTCAGCAACATTGTGTGACAACGGTTTTTCCACATAGACATCTTTTCCTGCCATACAGCTGTGTATCGTAATGGGAGAATGCCAGTGATCCGGGGTTGCCACGACAACCGCATCCACATCGGAACGTTCGAGCAAATATCGAAAATCCATGACATAATCCGGTTGTTTACCGGAAATAAGACGAATCTGCTCACAAAGGGGACGCCCCCTGTTTTCATCAACATCACAAATGGCTACCACCTGACTATCTTCCAATCCTGAGAAAAAACGAGCCAGGGACGCTCCACGGCCGGCACCACACACGGCAATCCCCACTTTTTCATTTACGGACCGGGATTGTGCGATGGCCAGAGAAGGCATGGCGGCAGCGGTAACTCCACTCAGAAAATCACGACGGTTCCATTTTCCCATCATTAATCTCCAATCCTGTTCGAGTTATTTCCTCTACTTCGAAGGTCTCTCTGCATGAATCACAATTACCCATGGATTGATAACCAGTAGTGTCCCAAAAACACTTCATTCAACCGTGTATCAGGCTACGCCATGGTAACACGGATTTGACCATTACGATCCCATGACTCTAAAATATCGAATAACAGAACCATGAATACCTATCCACCTAACATATTCTCTGTACCCCGCCTGTCAGATGGCGATAGCATGACACGCCGACAGTGGTTGCGTGCAGGAAGCCTAGCAGGTCTCGGCCTGTCTTTGCCCGAATTGCTTCGGGCAGAGTCACCGAACAGAACGACCACGGAACTCGAAACCTCCGGTGAAACGTTCCCGCCGTCACGAGCCCCTGCCAAGTCCTGCATCCTGTTTTTTATGGAAGGAGGCGCCTCTCACATTGATATGTGGGATATGAAACCTAAGGCTCCTTCCAACATTCGCGGAATTTATAAGCCGATCGAAACCTCGCTTCCAGGACAATATGTCTGCGAACACCTTCCACAATGGTCACGGATCATGCATCACTTGAGCATTGTACGATCGGTTAGTCATCCTATCGTTGATCATAATGCGAGTTCCTATTTCATGTTAACCGGCCATGTTCCTTTTCGGGATGCCCGGTTAATTCGAGGCCCATCCACTTCAAATGCGCCTCCCTACGGCTCCATACTGGCAAAACACTTGCCAACAGGCGGATCACTCCCAGACTATGTGCACATGCCCCGACGCATGTTCAACTGTGGTGATTTCATTCCCGGGGTGCTGTCGGGATTTCTTGGAGACAACTACGATCCTTTTATTGCAGGTGATCCAAGTGATCAAGACTACCAGGTACCAGGACTCGAAACGCGTGTCCGTGAGGAACGCATCAATCAGCGTCGACAGTTATTGAAACAGGTTGATTCAGAGCAAAGACCGCTCTATTCAACTCCAGCATCCAAACGAAAGGATCTCTTTTATAATAAAGCGTTCGCACTGATCACCTCTCCTCGAGCACGGCAGGCATTCAGAATTGATCAGGAACCGGATCACGTACGACAACGCTACGGCCTGCCGCACAAAATAGAAGGAGTGAGAGGCGGTGGCCTACCGCATTTAGGACAATGCATGCTCATGGCCAGACGACTGGTGGAAGCCGGAGTACGATTGGTTACCATATGGGCAGGCAATCAGGCTTTCGATGGACATCGAGAGCACTTTAAGAGCCTTACAAACGGTCTCTGCCCACCGACCGATCAGGCATTTTCCGCACTGATCGAAGACCTGTACGACCGGGGAATGCTCGACGAAACACTGGTTGTCGCTCTCAGTGAATTCGGACGTACTCCTAAACTCGGCCAGATCACCTCTTCGGCTGGAGCAACTCCGGACGGTCGCGACCACTGGCCAAACTGTTTCACTATTTTTCTCGCCGGAGGCGGTATGCAGCCAGGGGTTGTTTACGGTTCTTCTGACCGCTTCGGTGCCTATCCGCAATCCAATCCTGTTACACCACAGGATATCGCAGCCACTATCTATACCGCGATGGGTCTGGATCCCCGGGAACGAATTGAAGATCACTTGAACCGACCGTACACCCTGTCTGAAGGCACGGCTATTCAATCGCTGTTTTCATGATAGACTCATTGGTCGAAAACAGCATTGCCTGCATGCGCGGCCAGAATATCAGCACTTTGAATAGCGAAACAGCGCCCCCAAACTGTTCACGCATACGATTCCCTTTCCCCAGCCGAAAGGCTCATCTGTTTTTGTTTTCACATTTCACACCGACTTACAATAACTCCTCAATTGACAGCGGCAAACTTTCCGTCACACTACACACCACAGAAGCGTGGTTTCCTTTTACCACCCCTTTTTCAGCCGTGAGTACCATGTCATGGACCGCGCGTGGATCATTTTTGCCATACTGATCAGTCTCTGTTGTGTGATGAGCGTGATGATGTTCCTTGATCCGGGTGAGAACGGCCACGGTGTCGTACATCCACAGTATTCCAGCATGCAAATTGGCGGCGACACCGAACGTCACAACGGCAGCATACTTTCCTTGGGCTGGCTGTTCGGAATACTCCAGATTCTTTTCTTTGTAAGTCTTCTTACATTTGGAATTCATCGAGACCGACTGCGTCCCGCTGTTTTCATTCTGGGTGGATTAAGTTTTCTCCTCGTTTTCACCATGATCATTATCACTTACCAGCTCTCTCTGGGTAATGCATCCCCGCAAATTACTGGCGGCCTGCCCCTGCCTTCGGCGCTGATGGTATATGGACTCGGGGGTACCCCTCTCATTTTCTCGGTGCTTTATATTATGAAATTCGACACCTGGATACTGACACCGGAAGATCTAGAGCAGTTCCAGTCTATCCTTGACAGAAAAAAAACAACTGGAAGGGACGACGATTAGTGGAAGATCAACGTCATTTTGTCGTTCTGCTATGCGTTGGCCTCTATATGGGGATCTGTGTTCTTGTAGGAATCTGGTCACTTCGCAGGACGAAAAGTACTCATGATTTCTTCATGGCCGGACGGGATCTGGGAATCCTGGTTACCGCCATGGCTGTTTTTTCAAGCACGATGAGCGGCTTTGGATTTGTAGGGGGTCCCGGTTTAGTTTATCGCATGGGATTGAGCTCGGTATGGATGCTGGTCTGCTCATCCATAGGCCCCGCCCTAATGTACTATCTCATGGGAAAACGTATTCGTCTGCTGGCAGAATTAACCGACTCTATTTCATTGCCAGACGTGGTTGCAAACCGTTACGGAAATGAAAGTTCCCGGTTTCTCGTTGCGGTGGCCATCCTCCTCGGGGTGATCGCGTACCTGGCCTCTCAAATCAAAGCGATGGCAATGGTATTGCAGGAGATCCTGTCCCAGAGTGCTTTCCTTGGATCACTCTCACTCGAATGGTGTGTCGCCATATCCTGCGCTGTACTGGTCTTTTACTGTGTCACAGGTGGCATTATCGCTTCCGTATACACGGACCTTTTCCAGGGAATCGTAATGATTGTTGCCTCACTACTTGTATTTATTACTGCCATGACCGCGGTTGAGGGTGGCTTTACAGAAATGACCAGGACGTTGTCCGCCGATGATCCCGAAACCCTCAGCCCCTGGGGAACGTTGGGAATCTTTGGGTGCCTTTCCTGGTACTTTCTGTTCGTGCTGGGATCCAGCGGGCAGCCTCATATTGTCACCAAACTAATGATGAATAAACGTGTTAGTGACGTCCGCTATGTCATGCCTATTACCTTGTTAGGTCTTGCTTTTTCTGCATTACTTTGGGTCGGTATCGGTCTCTGCATGCGTACTCTGGTCATTA
>CAXEIY010000318.1:0-13890 GCA_963996245.1 uncultured Planctomycetia bacterium
GTGTCGGAGTCTGTTTCTGAAGATTCCGATTCCGGGGTTTCTGTTTCCGACTCATTCTTTTCGGGTGTGTCGGTACCGCCTGGATCCGCTGTGTTCTCAGAAGGGGCTACGAACGGTATGTTCGGGGTGGTATCCTCTTCGTCAGGAAGACGATAATTTTCCTTGTTTTCCTCATAGTAAGTGACGACGTCTTCTTCGCTGACCGCAATGGAAGAACGGGTTTTCTCAAAATCGGTTTTGATGTATTCGACGTTAACACGAGGGCTTTTGCGAAATCCAGGAACAGGAGATAATGGATCATCATGGAATGATTTATAACGGTCAAAGAAATCAAACAGTTGTTTCTTTTCGATTTCTTCAGAAGAGTCAACAAAGGCTGTAACCGGTAAGGCCGCTATTTCGATCTCCATTTTATCTTTTAGTTTATGGTAGCTGTCGTAGAGTTCGATGGGTGTAAGGGGAGGGGACTCTCCCATCAAAAGTTGAATGGTGTTATGTGCAAGTAACTCTTCCGCCAACATGGCGAAAAGCGTATTTTCATTTACAGGCATACCGTTCAAAATGTCCCGATATTGCACCTGTGTAAGTTGGCTGGCGGTCAGTTGGCGAATAAAATCACTGACGTTTTCGTTACTGACTTGAAGACCGAGTTGTCGCCCCTTCCAGCGAAAAAGTTCTGCCATGATCACTTCTTCAGTAGACAGGGACCCGAAGGTAAAATTGCTGCGTGCACCGGATTGAAGGCTGATTTGCTGAATAAAAGTGTTGGTGATCTGTCGTTGTGAAAGTAATCCATTGCGCTCCTGTTCTGTGATGGTGCCACCTTTGAACTGAAACAGGGCATTGGTCTGGATCTGTGTTCTCTTGAGAGATCTGAGCACGGGCCAGTCGCTTACTCCCCAGGGGAGTGATTCAATAAGGAACTGGGTGGTTTGGAGTAGCTGTGGCACTCCAAAACCAACAAATCCGACACACGAGAAGGTAAACATCGCAACCAGTGTGAGGATCGCTAATATTCTCTTCCTGTTTTTGCGAAAGAAGGCATTCAGTTTAAACCGTTGTGCCATGAGTTATCCTTTTGTTCCAGATGGCGTTCCGACGGCAGGCACGTCTCCCTCCTCTTGACAGGAAACCCGTCTTTTTATTATGCAGAATACAGAGAGTGCCTTTATTACTTAGAGATCGCGGATTGTAATGAATATGGACGCAACTTCAAGGCTAACTTGCAGTAGGGACAGATCGAAATGGTCCGGAGAGCAGGATTATGCCAATGTTAAGGATTATGTATGTCAGATAAATCAGGGAAGTTTTTTTGCGGTTGAGGCCTTGGTGTGCCGATAATGGCGCCAATTGGTTTAAGTGGCACAAGTGTAGATACTCACGTTTGTGGATGACGGCTTTCACTCGGGTTCGAATAGCTGTGGACGTTTTCCATACATTCTCAGAGGAATAGTTTAGTGGCGAAGAAGACGACCAAGGCCAGTAAGACGACCAAGGCCAGCAAGACGACCAAGGCCAGCAAGACGACCAAGGCCAGCAAGACGTCCAAAGTCAAGAAGACGTCCAAGGCCAGCAAGACGTCCAAAGTCAAGAAGACGTCCAAGGTCAAGAAGAAAGGGCTGGTTATCGTAGAGAGTCCCAAAAAAGCAAAGACGATTACTCAGATTCTTGGGGCTGATTTTGCGGTAACAGCAAGTATGGGCCATGTTCGAGATCTGGATAAGAAGAAATTGGGAATCGATCTCGAATCGGGTGGATTTGAGGCCGACTATCAGGTGATTGAATCAAAAAAGAAAACGATTCAAGAACTGAAGCAACAAGCCGATCGCGCTGAAGCCGTTTATCTGGCTACCGATCTTGATCGAGAAGGGGAAGCCATAGCATGGCATTTGAAAGAAGCACTGACCCTTGAGGATGAACGGGCACATCGTGTGACTTTTGGCGAAATTACTCCCCGTGCGATTAAGGAAGCATTTGATAATCCAAGTCGCATTGATGAACATAAAGTGGATGCGCAGCAAGCGAGACGGTTTCTGGACCGGATTGTCGGCTACCAGCTCAGCCCTTTATTGTGGGAAAAAGTTACCCGGAATCTATCTGCCGGTCGAGTTCAGTCGGTCACGGTTCGATTGATTGCTGATAAAGAAAAGGAAATTCAGGCGTTCAAGTCCGAAGAGTTCTGGCGCATAACGGCGCTGTTGAAACCATCGGATTCGGCGACTGAAGAAGAGCAATTCAGTTCGGAACTCAAGAACTGGAATGGGAAGACGTTTGCGTGTGACAATGAGACGGACGCTCATGCGATTGTTCAGGAGCTGCTGCCTGAAGGAGCTATTGAGAACGCAGTACCATTCGTGATCAGCAGTATTACCCAAAAAGAGCGCAAAGACAAAGCCCCTGCTCCGTTTGAGACCAGTACTCTTCAACAACAGGCTAGTGTTCGGTTGCGATTTAGTGCCAAAAAAACCATGATGCTTGCCCAACAGCTTTATGAGGGCATTGAGCTTGGTGGAGAAGGATCGGTTGGGCTCATCACGTATATGAGAACCGATAGTTTAAACGTTGCCCAAGAGGCAGTTACCCAGTGCCGAGAACATATCAATGAGCAATATGGTGAAACTTATTTGCCGGATAAACCGAATGTCTATCAGGCAGGTAAGGATTCACAGGAAGCACATGAAGCCATTCGGCCGACCGAAGTTCGTTTTTCCCCGGCTTACGTTAAAGAACATATGGGTCGTGATCAATTTCGCCTGTATGAATTGATTTATAATCGTTTTGTTGCCAGTCAAATGACACCTGCAGTTGTGGCTACAACGGATGTGGAAATTACGTCTGGGAGAGGCCGTTTTCGAACGCAGGGAAGGCAGCTCAAGTTCGATGGATACAGGCGAAGTCTGGCACCTGCTAGTAAAGAAGATGACAAGCTGCTACCTCCGCTGCAGGAGGGACAGGTTCTTGAATTGATCGAATTGAATCCAACTCAGCATTTTACCCAACCGCCACCGCGATATACGGAAGCGACTCTCGTTCGTGCTCTCAAGAAAGAGAATATCGGCCGTCCAAGCACCTATGCTACAACGATCAGTACGATTCAGGATAGAGGCTATGTAGAACAAAAAGAACGGCGGTTTTTTGCCACGGAGTTGGGTCTCGTTGTTACGGATCTGCTGGTGAAGCATTTTCCGAAAGTAATGGATCCGAAATTCACCAGTCATATGGAAGACGAATTGGACCAGGTCGCGAATGCCCACCTTGACTGGAAAGCCGTTTTGTCAGAATTTTATGAGCCCTTTTCGGACGAACTGGCTCGTGCAGCAACGGAAATGGAGAAAGTACGCGGAGTTGAAACCGAAGAGAAATGCCCACAATGTGAACAACCACTTTTGGTGCGTTGGTCAAGAACGGGTAAGTTTCTTGGTTGCAGTGGCTATCCGGAATGTAAGTTCACCAAACCTGTCGGTGGGGATGCACGTCCTGAACCAGAGGAAACAGAGCATAAATGCCCGGACTGTGGAAAAGAAATGCTGCTGCGTCAGAGTCGTCGTGGTCCATTTCTGGGGTGTTCCGGCTATCCGGAATGTAAAGTGACCATGAACATGGGGGAAGATGGAGTTCCGGTACGTGTTCAGACTCCCACCGATCATCAATGTGACAAGTGTCAATCACCTATGCTGCTTCGAACCTCAGCCAGAGGGCCTTTTTTGGCTTGTTCGGCCTATCCAAAGTGCCGCTATACATTGGCTGTTGATAAGGAAGGTAATCCAGTGCGGCCAGTTGACACAGGGGTCAAGTGTGAAAAATGTGGTGAGAGTATGGTGATTAAATTTGGCCGTCGTGGTGCATTTCTAGGGTGTGGGGCATATCCGAGATGCAGAACGACCCAGCCTTTGCCAGACTCATTGAAAGAACAGGCGGAGGAGCTGCGTAGTCGTACGGATACCGGAAAAAGTGAAGAGGAACCTTCACTGGAAGATCTGGGACTTCCACAGGAATGTGAGGAATGTGGTAAACCGATGAAGATGAGGAAGGGTGCACGTGGTGCTTTTCTCGGATGCAGTGGTTATCCGAAATGTCGTTCCACACAACAGGTATCTCCTGAGCTTCTTGAACAGATTCAAACAGCTACGGCAGAACTCAACAAAAAATAGCCTGCGCATGTTTCTGTTTCTTACGGCAACGAAACAGTCGGAATGTGACGCACCGAGCGGCGACTCTCCTACCGTATCCCGATTATGGGTGAATATTGCCTCTAGTTGCTCAATCGTTGTCGGCTGTCAGAAGCCGCGATCATCAGGTTGTATTTTCTGTCGGAGCAACCCAGGAGTTATATAGGTGAAAGTGGAATATTCAGCACAAAGTGTCCATCTGACATCGACGAAACACCGGCAGGGCACAATGAGTAGAAACGGACATCCGAAAAAGGGAATGCTCTCCGTAACGATGGTTCATGACCGAGACATGAAAACTCAAGCAAAAGCTCGTAATGGATAGGCTGAACGGAAGAACGGACCAGGCAGGAGTGCTCCTTTCGATAGGAGCAAACAGGTGAACCCACGAGGAAAACAAAAGCGATTCAATCGGCTCATATTACAGCTAGCCTGACAAGTGGCCTGAAGCCAGGGTTGAACAGATGTGTTTGGAAGTGTGTTTTGGCTATTCACACAGGTGGATGACAAGGTATGCATCACAAGACTGGTATTTCAAATCGTAACGAGAGTTTGAGGAACCGGTGTTCTGATTTTTTACAGTGGACATGGGGCCCTGCAGTATTAATAGCTGTGTTCCTTCTTAGTGTGCATTTACCTCGAATACAAATGAGAGGGTCCTCTCATGATGAGGACGGGGCCTTACGGATTGCAGCTCGCAGTGTTTTTCGAATAGTCACAGAGTATGAAGAAGCACAGAATCATCCTTTCTTCAGTATTCTGGCCCATACTGCCATCACCACGTTGCCTGTTCGGGACTTGCTTGCGGCTCGCCTGACTGCGTTCGTAGCGGGAGTGTTGTTCCTGGTTCTGTTTTATCAATTTTGTCGGACGCGTCTGGGAATCGAAGCGGCTCTGGCTGCTACGTTTCTGTTGATCATTGCCGATCCCTTGCATCACTATCTGACAGCTGCGAGAGGATACTCTCTGATGGTGATGGGTACGCTTTTGATGAACGAATGTCTTCTTAGATACATTCGGCATGGGCATAGGAAGTGGTGGGTCGGATATGTTGTCACCGCCGCCTTTTCACTATACACCCACTTGTGGGTACTTCCGGTAGTGTTCAGTCATGCCTGTTTTGTTTTTCGAGAAATGATCTGCGAAGAGGACTGTAACTACCCTCGGATGGGTTTATTACTGAGCGGCATTGCGTTCGCCGGACTTTGCGCTTTCTTCCTTTATTTTCCCATGATAGAAGAAATACGTCGCATGGGATCTGAGCGTTATGTGAGCTGGTGGGGTTCGGTCAGGGTGTTGGCAGACACGGTACTTCAGTTAGCTCGCTTTCGAAACTGGACACTGGGAGTGTACGTTTTCTTGTTTCCTATTTTTGTGTCTGGAGTGGTAAGGAAGTTACAGAATTCAGATCGAAGTATCGAAATGCGCCTGCATGTAACGATTGTTGTAGCGGTATTGGTGATGGCCTGGTTACTGTCACCTATCAATTTTGGCTGTCGGTATCTGGTGTGTATCATCCCCAGTTTCGCCTATTTCTTTGCCTGGGGGATGTCAGGACATAAGAACGGTTTAACGACAAGTGGGCAGGATATGGTTTCTCGATTAACATTCTGGTCGATGGCACTTGCAATAGGGATTATGGTTACGAACGCTTCGATGTCGGCCAATATTCCGAATTCAGGTATTCATGTTGATGCGATCGGGCGTGATCATGGCTATTTCTACCGCAATCTTTCCCAGGTAATGGGTTCTCAATTTGCAATGGTGTTGTTTTTGGTGTCTTTGGTAACAGCCCTGTTTAACTGGAAGTGGAAGAATCGTCCACGATGGTGCTCTACACGTTCGGAGTGGTTGCTTATATGGGGAAGTGTTGTGTTCCTTGTCATCTCTTTGCCTCCCTTGGCATTGGGGCCTGAGTTTTTTAAGCCGGATTGGTTTTTTGAACTGCACATTCTTGCTGTAGGGATGACAGGATTGTTTTTTTGGGAATTTCACACAGATGTCCGTATGGAGAAGGTGTTGTCCTGGAGTATGGTGGCGTCATTCTTCATTGTCCTGATCTGGCAATTAGGCGGAGATCAATTCCATATTACCTCCTCAGTGGAATGGTTACGGGTGGTTTCGCCTTTTCCGGCAGCTATTGTGGCCATGGCGTTCATGAAACGTCCTGCTTCCGAGGCATTATGAGTATTTCAGTCCGGGAGAATCACTTGTGACGAGGAGTGAAAGTTGCGTCAGTCGCTAACAACAGCTATGTTTCAAGGTGGATCTAATATTATGGTTGTCTTAGTTGTGTGGTAATGGGCTATCAACTAGGCAGATGCATCGAGGCCATTGATTGTGTTGAGAACGGTAATGCATGCGTCAAAAGGCAAAAGTGAATAGTTCGTTCTTTCGAAAATCACGGGCTTTGTTGCAAGGTGCGTCGCTTGGAATATTTCTGTTAGACAAAACACGCCATATCATGTTTTTCAATGATCCGTGTGAAGTGTTTTTTCAGCAGACGCAGGCCGATGTTCTTGGACTTCAATGTTACTATCGGAGTTCTATAACGCAGTCGGATCGTGTTGAATCTCTCATGGGAGCATTGTGTCCCCCTCCAGAAGTGTTTGAAGGTGCACAGCGATCGTCGATTCTTCCGATCGCTTTACCGGATGAGAGTATTCAGGTCTTTCAGTTTGACTGGTACCCCAGTATTGCGCCCGACGGTACAGTAAGCGGAGTGATAGGAACGGTTGTGAGGGCGGATCAAGATTTTTCCGTAACCGAGCCTCAAGTGGTACCACGGGAGGTGTTGGCCCATCTGGAAAGGGAAATGCAGGTACACCATAAAGGGGTGCCTCTAATAGCACGAAGTAATCCCATGGTTTCGGTTGTCGAGCAGATTGAACTGGCTGCAAATTCGCATGTTGCCGTACTGATTCAGGGAGAGTCAGGAAGTGGAAAATCGCTAATAGCGCAATGCATTCACGAACAAAGTGACCTGAGTGAGTCGGCTATCGTTTCTTTTGATCTCGAGACAATACAGATGGATGTGTTAGTCGATACGTTGGAGCACGTGCTGCGTTCGTTGGCCGACTCCGCGCCTGTTTCGGATCGGGTATCTTCCTGCCAGAGTATTACGTTGCTCCTGAAAGAGATAACTCTGTTGCCCAGGGATGTACAGTCACTGATATTGGAAAATCGATTGAAGAGATTCATTCCTTCTGGAGAAAGTGGATCTGTGCGCGTCCTGGCAACCACTTCCCTGGATCCTGTACACGCTTGTTCTGAGGGTAAGCTGAGAGAAGATTTTCTCCAGTTCTTACGGACATTGATAATAGATGTTCCGCCTTTAAGACAAAGAGAAGACGATATTGAGTTACTTGCTCAACATTTTATAGAACTGCAAAATGGGAATTCTGATCATCAGGTCAGTGCGCTGGACAAGGAAACACGTAGATTGTTTCTGGAGTATCAATGGCCTGGAAATGTTCGGGAGTTGAAAGAAACCGTGTTGGCAGCGCACGGGCGGTCGAGACAATCGCTCGTTGCAGTGTCGGATTTGCCGTTACGTTTTCGTGCTGCCATGGATGCAGCATATCTGGAGCAGGGGAATCCGGTTGAGCTTGCGTTGGATAAACATTTGAGTCAGGCCGAAATGAAACTGATTCAACAGGCCCTTGATATTACGCGTGGAAACAAGAGCCGTGCGGCTCAAATGCTGGGGATATCTCGGGCGAGACTCCATCGAAGAATGTCGCAATTCGGTCTGTTGGATCGATGAAGAAAAGCAAGGGAAAGAAAACGGATCGCTTTCGAACAACAGATTCCCGATGGAAGTTTTACAACGGCGTAATGAGCTGAAAGCAGCGTGGTCAGGACGGGTCTTCGGATTCGATTTCATCCATAGCAGTACGTGTGCCATATCTTATCCAGACAGCCAGATTCCAGAGGACGTAAAGAATCAGTAGTGTAGGAAATACAAACCAGGGAAGCAGGGGGGTCAGAATGATGAGCGCCATGATGGCTCCCATGAAAACGAAGGCAGTCCACCCGAATCTCCAGGTATGACGAAAAATATCGTTCCAGGAGTCATGACGCGTTGCCGACCAGACACCACTGATAATCAACACGATGGGTATCGCGTGACAATAGATTTCAGTCCCCGGTGGAAGTCCTAGAATACCCATCATCGAGAGCACAACATTTCCTTTTATCTTTGAGAATACCGGACGACCTCAGCGGACGAATGGTAGTTTGAAATAGTTAATCAAGCATCTCTATCTTGAGTGAAGCCGGACCCCATAGGGCATCAAAAACAACCAGAATATTTAATAGTCCTGCGACCATAGTATAGAGGGTACCCAGGTCCAGCCACCTTCCGAGACGATTATGGAGTTCATCGAGCTCTTTCTTTTCTGGTGGAAACTGAAACCTACCAAAGAGTGGGAAAGGCCCTTGTTCTTTTGCTGCCCGCCACCCTTGAACAAGCCCGGGCAGGGCTGCAGCGCCAATCCCGATCTGAGCGAAGTAGGAGAAGCGAGTTTCGCCATTTCCGAATCGGAAATATACAACCTGCCATTCCCCAAGGTACATGCCGTAGAAGAAGGAGCCCCATAGAAGAACCAGAAAGAGAAGGCCCTTTTGAGTACGTCCTTGACAGATGTGGCCCATGCCAGGAATGAGCCAACTGATCAGAAATAGTGTTTGCGGTGTTAAACGATTGGATTTGTCAGCGGTTGTCATTGCTGCGATCAATTTCCGAGTACGAGATAAAACGGCAGAAGAATAGATAGTCGTTAAGCTAGGTGCTAGCAGATCGAGTTACAAGAAAGCGGGAGTCTTATTGTGGACGGAGTAAATTGGAAACAGGAGTCGAGGGGTTGTTTTTGACATTCTATAGGTTTGTATTTCGGACTCCAAGTCAACTCATCTCTGTTTTTGAATTAAGGGGGTACATTAAAATAGAGAGATTGTTGATACTAAGGACTGAGAAATGATGGCTGCTACATATGACGATCATGTATTTCATTAATTGGCGGGTTTGACCATTCCCGAATGAGTCGTATCCGTTCTTTAATCGAGTTGTCAAAAACAGAGATTCCTTTTTCTGCCGTAGCTCGTTCGGTATTTCTTGACAGTGTTCAAGGCAGGTAGACCGAAGATCAGAAGGACCTTTTGTGAGCGTGTCAAATTGACGTCGAGGGAGAGGTGTGGCCGTGTATTATTCCATTGCACGGATGGGAACAGGGGGTATTTTCTCCATCCCTTTATTTGGGCTCATCTTTTTTCTGTGCGCTTTTCACATCGACATTCTTGTAGAGCGTCGTGTGCGATGGATCGTCCTTAACGTGTCTTGGGAGTACGATTGGTTCATGGTGTTTTCCGTTCATACCCGGAGAAAGTCCAGGTGGTGGTCAAGCCAATGGAGTTCTTTATGGTAAGAATTTGTATGAAGGTTTTATTTGCACTCTCTTCTTGCAGAGTTTGTGGTCTGTTCGTATCTTGTGAGGAGCCAATCCTGAGGCCGAGTGGCGGAATTGGCAGACGCTCGGGACTTAAAATCCCGTGGGGATTACTCCCCGTGAGGGTTCGAGTCCCTCCTCGGCCACTTGAAATAGTCAAACTCAAGATACTTCGATCTATCGATTTGAGCCCTAGCCGATAATTGGATGGGAATCTCGGTTTAGCCGGTTCTGCCATCCGGCTGTTGTAGACCGTTTGTTGCCACTCAAAGAGTGAAGTGTGAAACCGTACTTCTGATCAGATGGGTTGGATCGTTCAGCGCCCGAGTTTGGCAAACACATTTCTGTGTGGTCCAGCAGCAGATAATGTGGTTAATGCATTGTCAACGGGGACGGCGGGCTTGTTGCCAGTGATTGGATGAGGATTCCGAGAGCAGATTAGGTTCTGGAATCCCGTATATGTTTTTTTAGACCAGCGGCAGCGGACGTCCGTTACATATCTGGTGGGGTCGATTCAAGGAATCAAACAATTGTGCTCCGGGATCGATTCCCAATGCCGAAAAAATCGTCGCATGAAGATCACCGGGGCTAGCTGGAAGGCTATGTGGAAAAGCACCGATACTATCTGAGCTACCATAAACCTGTCCGCCTCGAATGCCACCTCCCGCTAGAACTACCGAAAAGGAGAAAGGATAGTGATCACGGCCGGAACTTTTGTTGATTTTGGGTGTTCTGCCAAAATCTCCCATCATCACGACCAGGGTTTCGTCCAGCTGTCCTCTTTGTTGGAGGTCTTCAAGTAAGGCGGAGGCAGATCGGTCGAAAACGGGAAGCATGGTGTTCTTTAATCGCGTGAAATTCTGTCGGTGCGTGTCCCAGTGATCTCCCTTGGCACCGTTGAGATCACCCGCTGCACAGATAACGGTCACAATCGGTACTCCTGCCTCTACGAGTCGCCGGGAAAGCAAGACACTTTGTCCGCAAATGTGGTCTCCGTACCGCTCACGCGAATGAGCGGATTCTCGATCTAAATCGAAGGCTTCGGTCACACGTGGATTGGAAAGCATATCGAGTCCGAGTTCTTGGAAATAGCGATAAGAGCGTGTAGAAGGAGTGGAGCTGACTGGATTTTCCAGAGAATTCAGCAATTGCCGACGGCTGCCGATTCGTGTGCGGTCGATACCTTCTGACAGATTGAGCACCGGAGAGCCCAGGTCACGAGATACACCATCGAAGGATTTCCCTTTCGGAGTACGTATTACGATGGGGTCGTAGGAGATGCCGAGCCAACCACCGTATTCACCGGCCTGTAAAGTGCCATTGTCCACCATCGGATAGGGTAAACGAATTGAACGTGGCATGCCATTGGGGGAAGGTCGGAAAGCGGAAACCATGGCGGCCAGAGAAGGCCAGTCATCACGAGAGGGAGGCAGGTTGATTTCACTCCGAGTGGGGGCATGCCCGGTCATATTACAATACATCCCTCTGCCATGCGCGGTATCCTTGTGGTGCATGGACCGAACAATCGCCATATGATGGGTTTGTTGTGCTAGCAGAGGAAGATTTTCGGAAATCTGAATCCCGGTAACATCTGTGGCAATCGGGTTGAATTCACCCCGTACTTCTGCGGGTGCATCCGGCTTTAGGTCTAGGGTATCAAGATGGCTCATCCCTCCCCAGCAGAAGAGTACGATACAGGACTTGGCTTTTCCAAATCCGTGTGCGCGTGTGCTATTTCCTGAAGCATGTTGACTTAACTGAAGGAACTCTGGGATCGAAATTCCCAACAGACCGCAGCCTGTCTGGAAGGCATGTCGACGTGAAAGTCCCGATGTCAGGAGTCGAGAGGAGGTCACTTTTGAGAGTGGATTAGGCATGTTATCTCGATTGACTACGCGAACCATGCATATGGAGTTATCATTGTCAAAGGTGGTCATCAACACTTGAGGTATCAAATAAAAAAGGGGCCACCACCCAATCAATCATACCATACATATATTGACAGGCATGCAAAGGAAGCACAAGTTCTGTCTACCAAGGGAATGACCTCCTTCGATCCTGTTTTGACTTTACTACGAACGGTGTGCTTTACGCTGGAGCGTCTCAGAAATCTTTCGAAAGAGGGGATCCAACTCTGGTACACAGAGGGAGGGCAATGCACTCACACCGTTTCTCAGGGCGGTGAAGTATGGAAGAAACCTGGTTGGGAAATAAAAAAAGTCCGACATGACTTCATGCCATGTCGGACTTTTCTGAACGCAATAGGGATCTCAAGATGAGACCCGGGACTCAGATGGTCCATCCTGTCCGATAGTCCGTATGAAGAAACTGTTCTGCTTCCGGAGCATTGGTAATCTTGAATTTGGGGCCATCCCAATAGATTTTCTTACCTGCTTTCACAGCAACGTTCCCCAGAAGAATGGTTTCGGTCAGCAGTCCCGCGTAATGGAAATTAGAAAAGGCTGCCGGTCCACCTTTACACGCTTCGATCCACTCTCGTTTTTGGTTCAGATCGTGGCCGCCATTACCACTGTCCGTTCGGGCGAGAGTTGGAGTCGGTTCATCGTAGTTTTCATAGGATTCTCCCGGGAGCAGTTTGTATTCTCCCCCGTAGTCATTCGGGGAAAAGAACACACCTTTGTCACCAACAAGAATGCACCCGCTTGTAGGAAGATCTTCTCCGAATACAAGGTCATTGGAGGGTAGATTTCTGGCCCCGTCCTTCGCTCCCTCGTACCAGGTGAGTTTAACGGGGGGTAAATTTCCTCGTGCCGGGAATTCATATTGAACCGTTGCCCAAGCGGGATAAGTTTCATCATTAAGTGGGCTGTTTTCAGCAACCACACTCGTTGGATATTCCAACTTTAAAGCCATGAACGTCTGGTTGGCGGTATGACAGCCCATGTCTCCAAGAGCACCGGTACCAAAATCCCACCATCCCCGCCATTTCATGGGATGATAGATCGGGTGATAAGGGCGTATGGGGGCAGGGCCAAGAAATTCGTTCCAGTGAATGTGTTTTGGTACATCTGGTTTTTCGGAAGGACGTGTTACGACATCCGGTGCCTGTTTCCAGTACTTGGCAGGACGATTAGTCCAGATATGGGCCTCTCTTATTTTCCCGATAGCTCCAGACTGAAGCACCTCCACCCCGGTACGGAAACCGTCATGAGCGGTCCCTTGATTACCCATTTGGGTGGCCACTTTATATTTCGCGGCCGTTTCCCGCATAAGCCGCGCTTCGTAAACGGAGTGTGTAAGTGGCTTTTGACAATACACGTGTTTGCCCAGTTTCATGGCCTGTATCGATGCAGGTGCATGTGTGTGGTCAGGGGTGCTGACGACAACCGCATCAATCTGATTGGCCATTTGGTCAAACAATTTTCGGAAATCATGAAACTTTTTGGCTTGCGGGTGTTTTGCACTTTTGGTTTCAAGTCGTTCGTTGTCGATGTCGCAGATAGCTACAAGGTTACCAAATTCAGCGGCGTGGTCGCTGTCGCTGGACCCTTTGCCGCCTACCCCGATTGCGGCAATATTGAGACGCTCGTTAGGCGAATTGTAATTAGCTCGGACAGCGCTGCCTCCGACCCAGTAGGCGGCGCCCAAGGCACCTGACTGATGTAGAAATTCACGACGGGAGGATGTGGTTTTCATGGGAATCGCCTTTGGAATTGTGAATACAGAAAAACGGGATCCCGGCTGACACCGTGGCATCATTGTGAAAGCATAACAGAATCCCGGGGCCAGTCATCAAGGAAACTTGGAGAGCTTGCTTTCAGGAACAGATCTGTGAGGAATGGAAATCCGGAGGGAGAAACGGTCACTTGCTAACTCGAACGAAAAATGTTCAGGAAAGAATATTGTGTATGACCTTGCCGTGGACATCCGTAAGACGATAATCACGTCCTTGAAAACGATACGTTAGTTGTTTATGTTCGACTCCCAGCAGATGAAGCAGAGTTGCGTGCAGGTCATGAACGGACACGACATTTTCAATAGCCTGATATCCAAAATCATCGGTGGCACCCCAGCTGAAACCGTTTTTGATACCGGCGCCTGCCATCCACATGGAGAAACCCATGATATGATGGTCACGTCCATTTCCCTGCGCCATGGGAGTACGGCCAAATTCGCCTCCCCAGATGACAAGTGTTTCATCCAGCATTCCTCGTTGACTTAAATCATTGACAAGTGCAGCACAGCCGCGATCTACGAGGTTTGCCGTAAACTGTACTCCTTCTTTGATGTTGGAATGATGATCCCATCCTCGA